>JASHXW010000228.1 GCA_030043395.1 Streptosporangiaceae bacterium | reverse complement strand
CTGGAGGTGCACGGAGTCAGCCAGCACGCCGGCTTTTGGGGCTTCATGTACAACTTCAACATCAACACCGCCGGGTTCGTCATCGTCGGCATGTTCATCCTCACCTGGGTCGCCGCCATCCTCATCTGGCGCTACGCCCACATCGAACAACGATGGTCAGCCCGCCTTCAGACCGCCAGTGCTAGCCAGGCAGGTGGCGCCGGGCAGCCAGGCGCCCAGCTCACTCAGGAGAACTGACCGCTACCTCGCCGTCGTCAGCTCAAACGCGGACGTCTGGCGGGCCATCGAGCGGCAGGCCCGGCCCGAAGAGCGCGCCCGGGTCGCGAGCGATCGCACCACTCCCACCGGCGGCTCCCAGCTAGCCGTTCAACCTGCCCGAGCTACTGTCAATGGAACATTCTTACGAAGGCGGAATGCTGCGGCTGCTCGCCGCCCCAGCCTGCAGCGGTCGTTCTGGATTAAACCCCCTGCGTGTTGACCGGCGCCACTTGGGCGGCGATCCGGAAGGGCCGGATGCAATGCGCGGGCAGTACGGGCCGCTGTTTCGCGACAGTCCGCAGCTGAGCGTGGAGATCCCAAGCCGGATGGTGGCTGGGGGATTATGTGGTCGATGAGGAGAAGCTCAGCGGCTTCATCCTGGCCGGGGTTCCCGCAGGAGATGCACGCCGTCGTGGTCTATCGGGTGCTGGACGGGCTCATCCACGATGTTGCCCTACTCACGTAGGGCTGGCGGAGCTGAAGAAACAGCCAGGTGTGTATCACGCGTGATACACTAAGGGGATGAGGGAAGTAGCAGTCCGGGATCTCCGGAACCGTGGTGGCGAGATCCTGAACCGCGTTGCAGGTGGCGAGACTCTGACCGTCACTCGCGACGGCGATCCAGTGGCGGAGCTCCGGCCGTTGCCGAGGCGCCCGCTGCAGGCAGCGCTTCTGCTTGAGCGGTGGCGCGCGCTGCCAGTTGTCGATCCGGCGAAGCTTCGCGCAGACATCGACGAGCTCCTGGATCCCTCGCTGTGACCGAGGAGCAGGAAACGCCGGAGCTACCCCGGCATCTGCGCGGAGTCCTGGACACAAGCGCCGTTATCGTGCTGTCGCGAATTACAGATCCCGCGGTGCTTCCGGCGGAGCCGCTGATCACTGCCGTGACCCTCGCTGAGTTGACGGTCGGCCCGCTCGTGGCCGCGACCGACGAGGAACGCGCCGCCCGGCAAGCGCATGTCCAGCAAGCTGAGGCTGACTTCGACCCGCTGCCGTTCGACGCCGCCGCAGCCCGCGCTTTCGGCCGGGTAGCTGCCTCAATGCGTCGCGCGGGCCGAAAGCCGGCCGCTCGTGCGTACGATGCGATGATCGCCGCCACTGCGCTGTCAAGGCAGCTGCCGGTCTATACGTGCAACCCAGATGACTTTGCCAAGATTGAGGATCTGACCGTGGTTCCGGTCATTTCGCCGACACCTTGACGGACACAACGCGTCATGCCTCGCAGTGCCAGAAGCTCGACATTGAATGTTGCGGCCAGGTAAGTGAAATGCGCCTGTGCGGCGTTTACTGAACGTGAGCGCGCAGGAAGCGACATTCGCCGAGTTCTACGCCCAGAGCAGGGATGACTGCCTGCGGGTGGTGTTCGCCAGCACCGGCGACCGGCTGGCCGCTGAGGATTGCGTCGCGGAGGCTTTCGCTCGGGCGTGGGCGTCCTGGCCGAAGGTCAGCGCTCATCCGGTACCGAGAGCCTGGGTGATCAGGACAGCGCTGAACCTGGCTGTATCGTCATGGCGGCGTCGGCGCCGGGAGGTGCCGGTAGGTCAGTGGATGGCGTCGGCTGGCCAGCCGGACAGCATGACAGGCCAGTGCGCAGACTCGTCGCTTATGGCGACGCTGGCGACCCTGCCGTTGCGGCAGCGTCAGGTTATAGCGCTACGCGTATTCCTTGATCTCGATACCGCGACAACCGCGCAGGTGCTCGGCATCGCGCCTGGCACGATAACCGCGCACCTGGCCCGCGCCACTGCGGCGCTGCGCGAACAGCTATCCCACGCCGCACGAGAGGAATCACGGTGGACTACGAATACGTGAACGACGAGAGCCTGCGGCAGAGCATGAGAGACGAACTCGCCTCTGTCCAGCTTCGCGCTCCAGTAGAGCACGTCGTGGCAAGGGGCACTCAGCTGCGGCGCCAGCGCAGACGGTGGCGAGCCCTCGGCGCCGGGGCGGGCTCCGTGGCCACCGCGGGGGTCATCGCCATCAGCCTGGCCGCGCCAGCCCCTGGGACGCGCAGCGGAACACACGTGGTTCTTGACGCCTGGTCGGTCATCTCGAAGCCGGGCGGAATCGTTAGCCTGACCATTCGCGACCGGCGCGAGTCGATGGCTGACCGGGTGCGGCTCGCCCAGGTGCTTCGAGAGGCAGGC
This sequence comes from Streptosporangiaceae bacterium, assembly GCA_030043395.1. Next base: position 2,182 of record JASHXW010000228.1, on the reverse strand, counting down.
GTGCCCGCCGTCGTCCGGACCTCGCTCGCCGGCAGCTGCGGGGCCGTCGCGAGGGAGAAGGCCATGAAGGTCTCGCGACATCACGGCACGGTCACGGCAGACATCAACCCTGCGGATCTGCCTAAGCGTGCGCAGATCGCGATCGTGATACCAACTACGCAGCAGCCGCAGATCGTCGTGCTGTCAGCTGGCACGACGTGCGTGCGCACCGCCTTGCGCAGAATGGCGAAGCAGTAGCGCACGTGGTCCGGACGACCTTTGAAGTAGCCAACGCCATTCTTCTGCTCGCCGGCCTGTCGTTCCTGGGCCTGGGGCCACAGCCTCCCGCGGCCAGCTGGGGCGGGATGCTCTCCAACGGCCGAGTCATGACGTGCTGTCAGTAGAGATTGATACAACCGGCGGATACCAGCCGGGGTTTTCGTGGCGGTCAGTCGGCCTGGTTCGGTTCGGCGTGTGGTGTCGTCCTGGCCGGCGGTGAGTTGCCGCAGAGCGCGGCGGCGCCGCAGAGGGCGGAGCCGGGGCGGATCGGGACGCCGTTGGTGCGCAGCACGTCGCGGACGTCAACGATCAGCGGAAAGACTTCGTGGTTCCAGTCCTGGCCTTGTTCGTCCCACGCCCGCTGCTCGGCCTCGACCGCCATCCGGTCCTCGGCGAATACGCGCTCAGTGAAGCGCCGGATGAGCGGCAAGGCTAGGTTCAGGGCGCCAGGGATCGGCGGTTTCTGGATCGTGAGCAGGCCGTAGACGTGATTGATGCGCTGCCCGGAATCCTCGGGGACGTAGGCCACCCAGAGGGAGAACGCCGCAAGTTCGGCGTTCTCGGGGATCAGCTGGAGGGTCTGGTAGGGGTAGGTAGTGCGGATCGTAACGACGTCGCGCGACTTGCCGCCGCTGATTCCCTCGGCGGCGAGCAGGCCGGCGCCGCGGTTCTTCTTTCCGCCGGAGTGGGTGAACAGGTAGCGGGCCTCCACCGAGTCCGGGCCGGTGTCATAGCCCAGGAGCGTGGGCTGGATCTTGCCGAGGATGCCCCGGTGCAGGAACTGGTGGTTCATGTCCAGGAGGTTCTCGTGCATGAACGAATAGTGGCAGTGGACGGTGCGGGAGAACGTCATGGTCTTGTGCCGCGAGGAATCGAACTCCGGCAGCTCGGGTAGCGCTGCGGTGGCCGCCTTCTGCGGATCGCCGGGGAAGGCGAACACCAGGCCGTAGGCTTCGCGGACCGGATAGGCGCGGACGCCGCGCGGGGGTCGGCCGGCGTCCTTAGGCAGGTACGGTATCTGCCAGATGCGGCCGTTCCCGCGGTAGGCCCAGGCGTGATAGCAGCAGCGCAGCGCGTCGCCTTCCACGACGCCCATGCTCAGCGGCACCTGACGGTGGGCGCACCGGTCCTCCAGCGCGTGCACTGTTCCGCTCTCGCCGCGATACAGTGCGATCCGCTCACCCGCGAATGTGGCAGCGAACGTTTCCTTGATCCGCACACTTTTGGATAGGGCGACCGGGTACCAGAAATCCGGGTTGATCCCGGTGCTCCGCAGGTCCGCAATGGCTCCGGAGCGGCGATGTTGCAACTGGTCCGGCCCGTTCGCCAATCCGGCCGCGACTTCCTTGTCCTTGGCGGAAAGTGTCTCGGTCATGCAATTCTCCCTCGCACGTCCCCTTTGATGCCTTCGCGCTCCGTGGACGGCTAGTCTGCGCTGGATGCCGCCCTCGCCGTGCCCTAGGTCCCCGGTGCCGCTAATCGTGATAAACGAGCTGCTGCCGAGTTCAGGGCGATCCTATGGCGGCTAGCCCGCAATCCGGATCGGGAGCGGTTACCCAGATTTCTCTGGCTGTTGCCTATTTTTGGCGAGGCTAGCCAGGGCGAGTCGGCCAGAGCCGACCGTCACGCCTGTCGTGCTCGCGGGGCTGTCATGCCCGGCCCGTGACATCGCGGCATCACGTGCCGCCAGGCTCGAGTGGAGACGGAGAGAGGCAGCACGCAATGACTGTCACAACACGGCGCGAGCACCGGCGCGGCGATTCATACGATGCCGCGCTGCCTGCTTCGCTAACCCTGGTGCCCGACTCAACCACCACGCAGCCAACGTGCCCGGCTGGGCGCCAGGGGTTAGCTGCGGCTGCTCCAGACGTCCAGGACCGGCACCGGGAGTCGTTACCTCCCTTCTGAAGCGGCGCTACCTATG
>JASHXW010000227.1 GCA_030043395.1 Streptosporangiaceae bacterium | reverse complement strand
GTAGTCGATCCGCTCGCGCGCCGTCATCTTGCCCTTGGCGTGCTGGCGCTCGACGGCCCGCGCGGAGCCGGCGTGGATCGCCTCGTACCTGCGTCTCTCCAGGTCGGCGATCTTGCCCGCAGTGGTGTGGATGTTGATCGGCTCGGCGGGCTCGCCGTCCTCTGCGACGGGATGGGCAGCATCGGTGGCCATGCCGGACAGGGTAGGACAGAGCGCGGTCCGCTGCGATCCCGGGCTCTCCCGTCAGCCTGGCGGGCCATCATCGGAAGTTATCAATCACCTTATCCGTGATGTCTTACCTAGAGCGTTCAAGAGGGTTCGTAGAGTTACTTAGCCGGACATCTTGACGCCCTTTTCTGCCGCAGTCATCATGCGCTGAAGGGCCCATCCTGGGCACTCGGGAAGGAACGGTCAGCGTATGAACTGGAAGAGACGGCTAGGCATCGCAGCGATTGGAGCCGGGTTCACGGTAGCCATGGCGGCGTCGGGGGGCACTGCTCTGGCGGCAACGGCGAAGACCCATCACGCCTTCAGGTTCCACACCACGTTCAAGGTGCTTCACCTGCATGTCGGCCGGCACATCGGCAACAGCCCCGACGTGACGGTGACCAGTCCGACCGGATTGCCGCCCAGCGCCATTCAGTCCGTCTACAACCTGTCCGGCCTTTCGTCCACCTCGAACGCCGGCGCGGGCCAGATCATCGCCATAGTCGACGCCTACAACGACCCGAACGCGCTTTCCGACCTGAACGTCTTCAATGCCGAATACGGCTACCCGGCCTTGTCTACCTGCACGTCGCTGACGCAGTCAGGCGCGTGCTTCGAGGTGGCCGAGCCGTCCGGCAAGCCGTCGAGCAACAGCGACTGGGCCCTGGAAGAGTCGCTGGACATCGAGTGGGCACACGCCGAAGCGCCAGGCGCCAAGATCGTGCTGGTGGAAGCCAAGAGTTCCACCGACGCGAACCTCTTTGCCGCGGTCTCCTACGCGAACAGCATCGACGCCAACGAGGTGTCGATGAGCTGGGGCGGCAGCGAGAGCAGTTCGGAGACGAGCTACGACTCGTACTTCACCCATGCCGGCACCACCTACGTGGCGTCCGCGGGTGACGACGCGCACGGCGCGTACTATCCGGCAGCGTCGCCGGACGTGGTCGCGGTCGGCGGCACCACGCTGAATGGCTGCAGCGGGACGTCCTGCTCGGGCTTCACCAGCGAGACGACATGGTCCGACGGCAGCGGCGGCATCTCGAAGTACGAGTCGATTCCGAGCTATCAGAGCAGCTATACCGGCAAGGTCTACGGGGCTACCACGATCTCGGCCCTGACCAGCGGGAAGCGCGGCATTCCTGACGTCTCGTTCGATGCTAATCCGAGCACCGGCGTGTCGATCTACGACAGCACGGCGTACGACGGCCAGTCCGGCTGGTGGACGGTCGGCGGCACGAGCGTGGGAGCGCCGGACTGGGCTGGCATCCTGGCAGCGGGCGCCGCGGCGGGCGACACCGCGCTGCAGGGTGACGCCGCCATCTACTCAGGTGGTTACGCCACCAACCTGCGGGATATCACCAGCGGCACGAACGGAAGCTGCGGCACCGACTGCACGGCAGGGACCGGATACGACCTGGTGACCGGCCTGGGCAGCCCGATCAACTACCCGTGATCACCGGTCGTGCCCTGCGATGAATGACGGTGGGCGCCGGCGTCCCGCGCGGACGGCGGCGCCCACCAATCTGCTAGCAGTCTGGTTTGGCTCGCTCGTGCGTGCCGCTATCGCGTCGGCGAGAGCATGATCTGGCCGTCCGCCCCCACGGCCACGCAGGCGCGCCGACTGCAGCCGACGCCGAGCAGCCATCCCGTGCCTGGGGGCAATGGGGGGAGCACCCACGTGGAGCCACCGTCGAGCGTCTCGAAAATGTGGCTCTGCAGGCCAGGTTCATCGACGGCCAGCCCAATTCCAACACAATCCTGGCTGGTCATGCAGGCCAGGCCCGATGGGCCGATGGTTGCTCCTGCGGGTCCCCGCAGTCGTTGCCGCAGCCACGTGCCGCCGCCGTTGTGCGTTACGGCGATAGCGGCGGTGGTGAACGCGTCGTTGAAGGCGTAGCAGGTTCGCGTATCTGGACAGGCCACCGAGTCGAGGATGGTGACTCCGTGCGGTGCTCGCTGCGCCGTCCAGCGCAGGCCGCCGTCGGTCGTCCGCTCGATGATCGCCGGGTCCTTCGGGTTGAACGAGTCGCCGACTGCCGTGCATGTGCTACGGGAGGCGCAGCTCAAGCCGAACAGGAATCCGACGCCCTTCGGGGCGTGCTCGGTCGACCACCGCTGACCTGCGTCCGTCGAGCGGAGGAACCACGAATGCCCGCGGCGGTCATCACTCGTCTGGCCGAGCGCCAGGCAGAAGCTGGTTACCGGGCAGGTGACGCTCGCGAGGGTGACCATCCCGGCAGGAGCCGCATTCACCTGCCAATGGCTGCCACCATCGCTGGTCCTGGCGATGGCGTGGCCGGTGCCCCAGTTGAGCGTCCCGACGGCCACGCACTCGCGCGCCGACGGGCAGGAAATGCTGGACAGGGCCTGCAAGCGAGCGGTGATCAGGACCACGTGCCAGGACTGGCCGCCGTCGCCGGAGCGCAGCACGACGGCATCGTTAGCTGCCCCGGTCAGTCCGCCCGCGGCAAAGCACACGGTCGCCGTCGGGCAGGCCACGCTCTGCAGGTCGGCGAGCTCGACCGGCATGCCAGTGCGGTGCCAGGAGGCGCCGCTGTCCGCGGTGACGAACCAGCCGTCGGCCTCGGGCGGCACTGGCACAGTGTTTCCGTTGCTCTGCCTTGTCGTCACGCAGTAGCTGACGGTCGGGCAGCTGATGGCCGTCGGGAATCCGTACTTGGCCGTAGTCTTCGTGACGCTCCAGCTCCGGCCGAGATCTGTGGTCCTGGCGATGAGGCCGTTGTTACTAATGCCTTTCCCGTACTCACCGCCAATGAGGCACGTCCGGGGAGACGTGCACGCCACAGCCCAGCCAGTGCCGAGCTCGCTCGGAATCGTGACGTCATGCCAGCTGATACCGCCGTCGGTGGTGGCGACGGCGTCCGCGTGCCTGCCAGCTTGACCGGTGGCCAGGCAATCACGGGCGCTGCCGCAGCTCACTTCGATCAAGCCAGTGGCAGTCGTCGCGTGGACGGTCCACGTGCGACCTCCGTTCGCGGTCGTGACGACCGGCTCCGGGTTCCCGTGCAGGTTCCATCTGGCAACGGCGAGGCAGGTGGACGAGCTACTGCAGTTCACGGCCTTAATGCTGTTGATTGCGCTGGCGTTGGCGCCGGAGATGTGTTCTGTCGCCCAGTGCTTGCCGAAGTCAGTCGTCCGCTCGATGCCGCCGGCCAGGTAGCTGCGCTGCACGTTGAACAGGTAGCAGGTAGATGCGGTTACGCACTGCAGCGGACCTTCGTTCTTGGCTGGTATCGGTGGCTCGACCTGCCAGGTCCGGCCGCCGTCCGTGCTGGTCGCCACCCGGTTCGCTGGCCCGTCGAACCGGCGCCCGGCGAGCGTTGCCATGCAGCGAGTTGCGCTTGCGCAACTGACCTTGATGAAGCTGAAGGCCGGGGGGGTGCCCAGCACTTGCCTCCAGTGCACGCCGCCGTCGGTGCTGCGTAGCAGGACCTGGGCAAGACCGCCGGTCCCGGCGACCGCCAGGCACAGCGTCCGGCTGCCGCAGGACAAGGACGAGAACCCGTCGATCTCAGGCGGCAGCGGCGCTGGCGCGATCCGCCAGCCGGAGGGGCCGCCCGATGCCAGCGCGGTGCCCGGTGCGTGACCGGCCTCGCGCGTCACCGCGGCGGTCGCCGATCCGCCCGCGAGCGCCGTCGCAAGGAGCGCCGTAGTTGCAACTACCCGAATCGCGGTTGGCAGTAGCCCCGAAGACACTCTCATGGCGGTTGCTCCATTTCCCGGCTGGCGGTTGCTCCATTTCCCGGCTTGCCATTGAACGCAAAGACGACGCGGCGAGTTCTGCGGCAGCGGCATCTTCTCCGGGGCCGAGTTGTCAGTGCGGGTCAGTCTCGCTTCCCCGGCGGGAAGGGGACGAGCACGACGGTGATGTTGTCATGGCCGCCGGACTCGATGGCGAAGCTCACCAGGCCCGCTGCCGCCTGCAGTGGCAGGCTGAGCGCTCCTGGCAGAGCCTGCGCAGCCAGCGCCGCCGCGTCGGACTGGTAGTTCCACAGGCCGTCCGAGCAGAGCAGTACCGCGCCGGGGCCCGGCGGCGCGAACGTCATCAGATGCGGCGTGGCGTCTGAGAGGTCGGCCCCGATCCAGCCAGTCACTACGTGGCTGGCCGGCAGCGCAAGCGCCTCCGTCTCGCTCAGCAGCCCGCGCGATATCAGCTCCCGCCCGATCGAGTCGTCGCTGGTCAGTTGTAGCGAATCAGTGCCGTCGGTCGCATCAAGCCAGTACGCCCGGCTGTCGCCGAGCCAGCAAACCGTCACGTCCGCCCGGGTCACGACCGCTGAGACGAAGGTCGCGGACGGGGCAGTGCCCTGGACCGGCTCTTCCTCGGCCATGGTGAGCAGCGCCTGCTGCGCCGAGCCGAACGCCTCGCCGTAGGCGTCTCTCAGCTCGTGTCCCGCGCGCACCGCCGTCAGCAGGACCTGCATCGCCGCCTGGGCCGCGGCCTGCGCCGCCTCGTCGGGCCTGCTCGAGCTAGAGACGCCGTCGCAGACAACAGCCACCGCGATCTCGCCGCCCTCGGCTTGCGCGGTGGCAAGCGCCATCGCGTCCTCGTTGCGGTGATGCTTCAGGCCGCGATCACTCACGCCAGCCAGGAGCCCAAGGTCGAGTTCCACGTGGTCAGACGGGGCGGCGCGGTCAGGCGACGGCGCCAGCTCGGCGCTGTCAGGAAGGGGCATCGAGTTCGGGGCTATCTCCACGGTCGGCGGCTCGCTGCCTAGCGGACGCAGCTGACCACGGCCAACCGCCGCAGCGCCCTCGGATGAAGTGCCGCCAGCGCTGCTGGCCATCGGCAAGCGCACGGTCGGCGGTTCAATCCCGTGATCGCGCTCGGGCAGGTCGCCGACCGTCATGACACCCTTGCCGTGCGCCGGGTTGCTGCGGCACAGCCAGCAGCCAGGGCGGACGCTGGCGTGAGCACGGCCATCGCCGCCTGCGTGCGAGAACGCGTCGCCACCACGCGCGGACTCTCCTTAGCTGGGCATTCGCCCGTTCCGCCCGGGCAATGACGAGCGTACTGCTATGCCAGCAGATTTAATGACAGCTCGCAAGCAGAGCCGAGGTTCCCGCGCCGGCAGTCAGGCGCCGTAGAGAACAATGGCTGGCATGAGCCGAGCCACAGGGACGGGGGTTCCGCACGCCGAGCCGCTCAGCGCCTCGCGGCTGCGGGTGGCGTGCACGGGAGAGGGCAGCCTGTGGTCAGACATTCGCGTGACCGGGCAGACCGGCTCGACTAACGCAGATGCGCTTGCGCGCGCCAGGGACGGCGCCGCTGAAGGCCTGGTCATCGCCGCTGAGACGCAGACGGCGGGCCGTGGCCGGCAGGGCCGGAGCTGGGTGAGCCTGCCGGGAGCCGCGCTGACGTTCTCCGTGCTAGTCCGTCCGGGCGAAGTTCCGCAGGCAACCTGGGGCTGGGTCCCGCTGCTGGCAGGCGTGGCCGCCGCGAGCGCGATCCGCTCGGTGACGTCTTTGGACGCCACGCTCAAGTGGCCCAACGACGTGCTTGCCGGCGGGGGGAAGCTGGCTGGCATCCTCGCCGAGCGATCAGGCGACGCGATCGTCATCGGCATCGGGATCAACGTGCTGGGCCGCGCGCAGGATCTGCCGGTGTCCACCGCCACTTCGCTCCAGCTGCACGGCGCGGGTGATGCCGACCGAACCGGGCTGCTTGCGGAGATCCTGCGCCAGTTCGAGCACTGGTACGTGCGCTGGCGCGGCAGTTCGGGTGATGCGCAGGCGTGCGGGCTGCGGGCGCGGTACCGCACGCTCTGCGCGACTCTCGGTTCGCAGGTGCGGGTCGAGTTGCCTGGCGGCCGCGCCCTGCGAGGGCTGGCCGCCGATGTCGACGAGTGCGGCCGCCTGCTGGTCGCCGGCGCTGACGGCGGAGTCAGCGCCGTCAGCGCCGGCGACGTCCTGCACGTGCGCTGACCGCGCCACGCGCGGTGGTTCACGCCAGATGCTTGGCTTAGCTGCCATGATGTCAGTTGTGCCTGGCGCAGACTCGCTGGCCGAGGGCGAACGAGTCGTCCTGCGGCTGCATCAGCATGGCAAGACGCTGGTCCGGCCGGCCATCATCCTGCTGCTGATCCTCGCGGTTGTCATCGTGGCCATCGTGCTTCTGCCGCAAAGCGCGTCGGGGTGGGAGATCCGGGCCGGGGTAGGCGTGGTCGCCCTGGTCGCCGCGGTCGTGTGGTTCGCCGGGCCGTTGCTGCGCTGGCGGACCACCGTGTACGAGGTGACGACCCGGCGGTTGCGGTTGCGCGAGGGCATCGTCTCCAGGATCGGCCGGGACTTTCCGCTGAACAGGATTAGTGACGTCTCGTTCCGGCAGGGCCTGCTCGACCGGGTACTGGGCTGCGGCACGCTGATAGTCGAGTCGCCTGGCGAGCACGGGCAACTTGAACTAGACAACCTGCCTGAGGTGCAGCGGGTGCAATCGATCTTGTTCCAGCTCGTCGCTGACGAGGCCGTCCGGATGGGCCGCCCGAACCCGCTCGAGGACTAGCCGCGCCATGGTGGGCAAGGCTAGTCACGTCCTTGGCGGCGTTAGCCTGCTGTTGTGAGTGCGGGCAGCGGCGTCATCGCGCGCCAGGAGGCTAACGGGATAGCCGAGGTCGTGCTTGACCGGCCGGAGGCGATGAACGCTCTCGACACCGGGACCCTTCGCGCGCTGGCAGCGCATTTCGAGGCGCTCGCGCAGGCGTCCGGCGTCCGGGTCGTCGTGCTTTCGGCCGCGGGTGAGCGGGCGTTCTGCGCCGGGGCCGACCTGAAGGAGCGCGCCGCGATGAGCGACGCCGAGATCCTGGCGCAGCGGCCGGCTTTCCGTGCTGCGTTCGCTGCGCTGCTCGCGCTGCCGCAGCCGGTCATCGCGGCCGTGCACGGGTTCGCACTCGGCGGTGGCTGCGAGCTTGCGCTCAGCTGCGACGTGATCGTGGCTGACCGCACTGCGCAGTTCGGGTTGCCCGAGGCGACAGTAGGCCTGGTGCCGGGCTGCGGCGGCACGCAACTGCTGCCCAGGCGAATCGGGCCTGGCCGGGCGGCCGAGATGATCTTCTCCGGCCGGCGGGTTGGCGCCGATGAGGCTCATGCGATCGGGCTGGTCGACCGGCTGGTCTCCGCGGGCACGGCCCGGGGCGCTGCGTTCGAGCTGGCCGGGCAGATCGCGGCGAACTCGCCGGTCGCCGTGCGGGCAGCCAAGCGAGCGCTGCGAAACGGGGCCGGGCTGACGCTTGCGGCCGCGCTGGACGTCGAGGACGCGGCCTGGCGGACGGCAGCGTCCTCCGCGGACCGGCGCGAGGGCATCGCGGCCTTCGCGGAGAAGCGCAAGGCTTCCTGGCCGTCAGTCGCGCCAGGTAGCGGGCCTGGATCAGGGGAGCAGGCCTCGGCATCGGAGGGGAGCAACGCACGTGTCTGACCTGCCAAGCCGGATCTCGCTGCGCGAGGTGGGACCTCGCGACGGGCTGCAGAACGAGGATCCGGTGCCGACCGTCGCGAAGATCGAGCTGATCGACAGGCTCTCCGAGACTGGGGTCAGCCGGATCGAGGCCGTGTCGTTCGTACGGCCAGACGCGATCCCGCAGATGGCCGATGCGGACAAGGTGTGGCAAGGAATCGAGCGGGTGCCGGGAGT
>JASHXW010000226.1 GCA_030043395.1 Streptosporangiaceae bacterium | reverse complement strand
GCCGGGCTCGGCCTGCTCGTGTCGATGCCCGCGGGAACGTGCTCGGTTTCGGCCATTTACCCTCCATGGGACCTGTACTGAATAGTCTGGCATAGCCCATCAGTAGCAATAAATGAGACTGACCCGCGTGCGCTCCGAGCGAGCGACTTGGGCTGAATCGTACCGGCGGAGCCGACCGCTGGCAGCCGATTAACTAGTGGCGCGACTCGCTTATCTCCACATCACCTCCACACCTGGTCCACGTCCTCGCCAAGTCGGGATTGTTATCTCAGGTGAACGCGCCAAGCGCTTCCGTGGGGGAAGGGGATGAGCTGGCTGGCCACCTTGGGGGCACGGCTGGCCGCCATCCTCGCCGGTGGCCGCGCCTGACCGCGTGGAGGCAGGATCCGAATCGGGGGGTTCAGGGTCCTGCGCCGCGGTCAGGTGCGGGCACGCCGGCTTTCAGCGCAACGCTTTGGTCAGCGGAAGCCTGACCGTGACAGTCGTGCCCAGGCCTTGCTCGCTGGCGATGACGAGCTGGCCGTGGTGCGCGCGGACAAGTTCGCTGACGATCGTGAGCCCGAACCCGCTGCCCGCCGCCAGGTGCGCGGCCTCCTGCCCGCGGAAGAACCGCTCGGTCACGAAGGGGAGCTCTTCCGCCGGGATGCCGACACCGGTGTCCTTGACCTGCAGTATCGCCTGGCCATCCGCGGGCCCGACCGTGAGCATCACCCGTCCCAATCTCGAGGTGTACTTCAAGGCATTAGTTAGCAAATTGCTCACTATCTCTCTTATTCGACCTTCGTCACAGCTGATAGAGACCGGCCGGAGGTTAGTGACGAGCTGGATGCCCTTCTGGTCGTACGAGTCGTGCTGGCTCGCGGCAGCCTCCTCGGCGATCTGCGCGAGGTCGTGCGGGGTGAAGGTCATCTGCAGCGCGGCGGCTTCCGCTGAGGCGAGCGACTGCAGGTCGTCCACCATCCTGGCCAGTCGCAGCACCTCGTCGCGCAACGAGCTGAGATTCCCCGTGGTTGGCTCGCTGACGCCGTCGAGCATTGCCTCGTGTCCCGCCTGGAGGACAGCGATCGGCGTGCGGAGCTCGTGGGCGACGTTCGCCACGAGATTGCGCCGCACGCGATCTTGCAGGTCGACGATGTCGGCTGTGCGGTTGAAGTCCTCCAGGAGCTCCCGGACGACGCCGACCCCCGCGACCGGTTCGAGCCGGGCCAGGCGGTCGCCCGCTCCTCGGGCACGTGACACCTCGAGCATCCGGTCGAGCGGGCCGACGATCAGCCGGGTCATGAATAGCGACACCACGATGGCCAGCAGCGCGGAAACTACGGCTGCCACGATGCGCGCGTGCATCTGCTCCGCTTCGAAGTTCTGCGTGATCGAACCGAGGCCGTGCGAGCTGAACCTCACCCTGACCTGGCCGACCTGCCGTCCACCCACGACGATCGCCGATCTGCGCTCGTTCATCGCCGGGTAGGACGCGAAGTGCAGCGACTGGCCGATCAGCCGCCCGCGCGTATCACGGATCTGGATGCCAGCTCCGGCTTGCGCGGCGAGGTCGAAGACAGGGTCGAGATTCGCGTGCTTCCAGCCCACTCCCTGGTAGGCCGCGCTCGATATCAGGACGACCGCACTGGCGAGGGCCGACTCCTGGCGGGAGACCACGTTGGTGATGTCAGGCCCGACGCTCTCCTCGTCGAGCACCGAGTCGATCAGGATGCCGGCAAGAGCCAGGGCCACGAAGGCCAGGACCAGCAGTCGCCCGAGCCGGCCGATGCCCAGTATCGGGCGGCTAGGCCTTGCCATCCCTGATCAGCCCAAGCCGGTAGCCGCTTCCGAGCACGGTCTGGACGATTTCGGGGTCGGCCGGGTCTTTCTCGATCTTGCGGCGAAGGTTCTTCACGTGCGAGTCGACTGTCCTCTCATAACCTTCGAAGTCGTACCCGCGCACCCGGTTGATCAGCTCGAACCGTGAATAGACCCGTCCGGGCACGGTGGCCAGTGCCATGAGGATGCCCCACTCCGTCGGTGTCAGGACCACGGCATCGCCTCGGACCCGGACCTCCCGGCGCGGCTGGTCGATGACCAGCGTGCCGTCTCCGAAGCTGCTGACGCCCAGGTCCTGCTCACGCGCCGAGTTGCGACGCAAGATCGCTTGCACGCGCAGGACGAGCTCACGCGGGCTGAACGGCTTGGCCACGTAATCGTCGGCCCCCAGCTCCAAGCCGGCGATCCTGTCTTCCCCGCTCGTCTTCGCGGTCAGCATCAGGATCGGCGTCGAGCTGACCGCCCTGACCTCGCGCGCCACCGCCTCGCCAGGCACGTCCGGCAGGCCCAGGTCGAGGATGATCAGGTCAGGAGCGGACTTCTCCACCACCGTGATCGCCTCGGCGCCGGAGTCCGTCGACAGCACCGACAACCCCGCCCGCTCGAGGTAGGAGCGCACGAGATCCCTGAGCTTGCGCTCGTCTTCTACCACTAGGACAGTCGCCGTCACCAGCGCCTCATCGCCTTGCCAGACATCGCCCTCCCGCTCACTCTCCTACCCACTCAGCGGGACAGTGCTGTGCTCCATGATCATTCGCATGCGCAGCGGGCCAGGTCAGGCTGGCGGCTCCGCGAGCAGGACGTCAGCGTCGAAGCAGGTCCGGTCGCCGGTGTGGCAGGCTCCCCCGGCCTGGTCGACCCGGACGAGCACGGTGTCGCCGTCGCAGTCGAGCGCGACTGACTTGACCAGCTGAACGTGACCCGAGGTATCGCCCTTCACCCAGTACTCCTGGCGGCTGCGCGACCAGTAGGTACACCGGCCGGTAGTCAGCGTCCGGTGCAGCGCCTCGTCGTCCATCCACGCGAGCATGAGCACCTCGCCGGTGTCGTACTGCTGGGCGATCGCCGGGAACAGCCCGGCCGCGTCGCGCTTCAGCCTGGCCGCGATCCCCGGGTCAAGCCCGGACGCCGGCGTCGCAGCGCCTCCAGGCACGGTCATGTCTCTCCACGCTCGCTCAGGCGCACCGGCAACCCGGCCGCCGCCAAAGACTCCTTGACCTGCGCGACGCGCAGCTCACCGAAATGGAACAGGCTGGCGGCCAGCACCGCGTCGGCGCCTGCGCGCACAGCCGGAACGAAGTCCCCCGCCTTCCCCGCGCCGCCGCTGGCGACGACGGGGACGCCGACCACGGCGCGGACCGCTGAGATCAGCTCGAGGTCAAACCCGGCCTTCGTGCCGTCGGCGTCCATGGAGTTCAGCAGGATCTCACCGGCGCCAAGCTCGGCCGCGCGCTCCGCCCACTCGAGCGCGTCGATGCCCGTGCCGACCCGCCCGCCATGCGTCGTCACCTCGAAGCCGCTGGGCCCGCCAGCCCCGCCAGAGCTCGCGGGCACCCGGCGCGCGTCCACCGACACGACCACGCACTGCGAGCCGAACCTGGCCGCCACCTCGCCCAGCAATTCGGGCCTGGCGATCGCTGCGGTATTCAGGGCCACCTTGTCGGCCCCGGCGCGCAGCAGCGAGTCGACGTCGTCAGCGCTGCGCACGCCGCCGCCCACGGTGAGCGGGATGAACACCTGGTCAGCCGCGGCGGCCACCACCCCCAGCATGGTGGCCCGGCCCTGGCTGGATGCCGTGATGTCCAGGAACACCAGCTCGTCCGCGCCTTCGGCGTCATACGCCGCGGCCAGCTCGACGGGGTCGCCGGCATCCCGCAGGCCGCGGAAGTTCACGCCCTTGACTACCCGCCCGCCGTCCACGTCCAGGCACGGGATAACCCGGACAGCGACCGTGCTCGCCGGCCCGCCGCTGCCGGAACCGCCAGGCAAGGAGCCAGCCAGGGCGTTCACGTCCGCACCGCCGCCAGCGCCTCCTCCAGCGTGAACATGCCCGCGTACAGCGCCTTGCCGACGATCGCACCCTCGACTCCGCCTGGGGCAAGCCCGGCGATCGCGCGCAGGTCGTCCAGCGACGACACGCCGCCGCTGGCGATCACCGGGCGCGCGGTGAGCTCGCTGACCTGGCGGAGCAGGTCCAGGTTCGGCCCGGACAGCATGCCGTCCCTGGCGACGTCCGTGACCACGTACCTGCGGCAGCCATCGGACTCAAGCCTGTCCAGGACGTCGAGTAGCTCCCCGCCCAGCTTTGTCCAGCCGCGGGCGGCGAGCCGGCTGCCGCGGACGTCCAGCCCAACGGCAATTCGTTCTGCAAAATCGGAGATTACGCGGCTGACCCAGTCCGGCTGCTCCAGTGCAGCCGTCCCGATGATGACCCGTTCGCATCCGGTGGCCAGCGCTCGCGCGAGCGAGTCGTCGTCGCGGATACCGCCCGACAGCTCGACCGCGACATCGAGCCGCTTGACCACGTCAGCCAGCAGCCCGGCGTTCGATCCCCGGCCGAACGCGGCGTCCAGGTCGACTAGGTGGATCCACTGCGCACCGGCGCGCTGCCAGGCCATCGCGGCGTCCAGCGGATCGCCGTAGCGGGTCTCGGTTCCGGCTTCGCCCTGCACGAGCCTGACCGCCTGCCCGTCCGCGACGTCGACCGCCGGCAGCAGCGTGAGCCTTTCGCTCATGCGATCATTCCCAGCCAGTTCGACAGCAGCGCCGCCCCCGTGTCGCCGGATTTCTCCGGGTGGAACTGCGTCGCGCACAGGGGCCCGTCCTCGACTGCCGCGACGAACCGCTGCCCATGGGTAGCCCAGGTCACCGCAGGCCCGGCCACTGGGTCGTGTTCCAGACTCGGCCAGGTGGTAACCGCGTAGGAATGCACGAAGTAGAACCGCTCCTGCTGCCCGATCCCCGCGAACAGCGCACTGCCATCCGGAGGGCTGACGACGTTCCAGCCCATGTGCGGCAGCACAGGAGCCTGCAGCCGCTGGACCACTCCGGGCCAGATCCCGCAGCCGGCGGTCTGCTCGCCGTGCTCGAGCCCGCATCCGAACAGCACCTGCATGCCTACGCAGATCCCGAGCACCGGGCGCCCGTCCGCAAGCCGCTTGCGGATCACCTCGTCCCCGCCCACGGCCCGTAGCCCGGCCATGCACGCCGCGAACGCTCCGACGCCGGGCACGACGAGTCCCGTGGCGTTCAGCGCCTCGGCTGGATCGGAGGTCACCGATGCGTCCGCCCCGGCCCGGCTGATGGCCCTGGAGGCTGAACGTAGATTCCCCGAGCCGTAGTCAAGCACGACGACTCGGGCCCTGCCCGGGCTCACAAAGTGCCCTTCGTGCTCGGTATGCCATGGGCACGCGGATCGGGGGCCGCGGCCGAGCGCAGCG
>JASHXW010000225.1 GCA_030043395.1 Streptosporangiaceae bacterium | reverse complement strand
TCTCGGTACGCACGATCTCGGGCAGCAGGACCTGGTAGGCAGTCCCGAAGAACACTGTTGCGGCCCCTGACAGCAATGCGACGATCAGCACTTGCGCAACCGTCAGCACGTGCGCCCAGGCCGCGACGGGCAGGCTCAGGTACAGCAGCGCGTCGACGATGTCGCAGGCGATCATCAGCGGACGGCTCCGGAGCCGGTCTACCCAGGCACCGGCCGGCAGGCCGATCAGCAACCACGGGACGTAGGCCGCGGCGGTCAGCGCTGACACCGCGAAGGTGCTCGCGTGCAGCACGGTCACCGCGAGCAGCGGCACGCCGACCGCGGCCATGGAGCTGCCGAGCCCGCTGATTGTCTCGCCGAACCAGAGCAGCCGGAAGTTGCGGTGCCACAGCAGCCCGCCTCGTCGTGCCGGACGGGCCTTCTGACCAGCCTGATCGGCGATGTCCACGTTTCGCCCGCCCGTCGTCCGCCAGGAACCGGGCCAGTATGCCGGACGGCCATCTGGCACGAAAGCGAATATTAGGCACTGTTGACACCGGGAAGTCCAGGCGCCAGACGGGCCTTCTAAGATCAAGCCGATGCGGCGCGAGTCCTCTACGGTTGTGGTCCTTGTCGGGCAAGCAGATGACGGTCTGCTGACAGAGCTCGCGCGGTCGCCGAACGTCTCGATCGCCCGCGCTCCCCAAGCCACTCCAGGCCAGGCCCACTCGGACGAGGCAAGTTCCGGCCTCGCAACGCCACTGCATGGTGGACAGCCGGGCACCGCGACAGCAGCTGGCACGGCCATCTCGACCACGCTGTCGGCGACGCCCGGATGGGAGCCGGGAGCGCTGGCCATGCGCGAGGCGGCGCGGCGGCGTTCGACGTACGTGATCGTGCGCGACGATCCGCTCGCCGAGGTCGCCGAGCGCTGGAGCCTGATGTGGGACCCTTCCGCCGGCGCGACGGGCGCATCCAAGGCTGCTGGCTTTGAAGACTCCGCCGCGGACGCTCTCGCCGCCTGGCGCGGTAAGCGATTCGACCTGCCCGACTACTACCTGATGATGGCGCCAGCCCAGCTCAGCGTCGCCAGTCCAGACTTCTACCTGGGCCCGCTGAAGGCCGCCCGGCCGCACCGGGTGGCCGTCGCGGGCGTCACCGGGAGCCCGGCTCAAGCGGTGCTGGTGCTCGACGCGCTCAGATCGCTGGAGCACGGCCCGTGGTGGCCCCCGCTCGACGAGCTGCTCGATGCCGCCCGGCGCTTCTACGCGGGCGGGCTCACCGCGGCGACTTCATGACACTTCCCGGGTGGGAATTGCGCTGAATTCAGCGCAATTCCCACCCGGATAAAAGGGGTCGCTTGCGAGCTCAGGCGCGGCCCGCCCGGAGCTCGCTGAGGGGCCATAGCTGAGCCGGCCCGAGGAACTGGATAGTCGCCAGGAGCTTGCCGTCGGGGCTTAGCGCGGCTGTGAGGAACTCCGGGTGGCTCGGTGGAATGTAGGTCTTGCCGACCTGGCGCTGGGTGGCGACGTTCCAGAGCTTGATCGTGCCGTCGGTGTCGGTAGTCACCAGGACCTTGCCGTTCGGGGTGAACGCCACCCCGTACGCGTCGGTGGTGCCGGAGAGCATGCCCGACCCGATCCTGCGAGCCGTGCGCGTGCTCCACAGCCGCGTGAGGCCATTGCCGACCCCCGCGATGATCTTGCTGTCAGGGCTGAACGCCACCTCCAGGACGGCGCCATCGCCGTTCGCGTCATTTCCGATCGGCGTGCCCGCGGGCTGCTGAGTCGCCACGTTCCACAGCCGGGCGCTGAACGCGTAGGTGGTCGCGAGAAGGCGGCCGTTCGGGCTGAACGCGACACTCTCCACGGCGCAGGGGACCTCGCGGCGAACCCCGTTACGCAGGCGGGTGCACCCGCCGCCCGGGATCATCGGCCGGCCGACCGGGCGGCCAGTCGTCACGTCCCACAGGCGGGCGCTGCCACCCTCGCTGGCGGTGGCCAGCAGCGTTCCGGACGGATTGAACGCGACGCCGATGATCCTGTCACGACCGGCCTGGATCATGCTGACCTGCTTGCGCGTAGCCACCCGCCACAGCCGGACCGTGCCGTCAGAATCCGCCGTCGCCACGAGCCTGCCATCCGGGCTGAACGCCACGTCGATCACCTTCGCCCGGCCGATCCTGATCGGCCGGCCGATCTCGCGCTGCGTTGCCACACTCCAGAACCGGGCCGTGCCATCGGTATCAGCGGTCGCGATGATCTTGCCGTCAGGGCTGAACGCCAGGTTCCTAGGCCAATCACCCCTGCCGCCCAGCCCAAGGGCCTTGCCAGTGCTCGCGAATGACGGCTGGCCTCCAAACGCACCAGTACGGATCGTGATGAATGCTGCGGCAACCAGAGCGATTGCGATAGCCGCGCCGAGGGCAGACCACAGCCTGCGCCGACCGACCTGCGTGCGATCCACCACCACGAAGTCCCCGACACGTGTTTCAGCGGTAGTGACCGCTCGGTCCCAAAGCTCGGCTCTCGGCTGGATGTCGGCCAGCTTCCTCAGCTCAGCTTGCCAGCGCTCAGCCACCGTCCACCTCCTGCGTGCCCAGCAGTTCCCGCAGCCGCTGCCTGCCACGGAAGAGGTGCACCTTGACGGCCGCCGGAGAGGTCCCCATCTGCCTGGCCACGTCCCGCACGGGCAGGTCAGCCTCGTAGTGCAGCACGACTGCTGCACGCTGCGCCGGGCTAAGCTGCCGCAGCGCCGGGAGCAAGGCGCTCAGGCCATATGACTCGGTCTCGTCGGACTCGGGCGTGGGCAGCGACCACACCGCGTTGCGCTCTCGCCTCATTTCTGTCGCGGCTATCCGGAACGCCGTGCGGTAAAGCCAGGGCACGACATCCCGGATGGCGTCTCCTCGCTCCAGTGCGCGAGCGAATGCCTCAGCCACGGCATCGTCAGCTATTGATCGCCGTCCTGCCGTGAACGCGTAAATCGCCCGCCACAGCCCCGGCGAGGCTTCCTCGAAGACCTGTTCAAGGGCGCTGGCTCGCCTGGCTAGGCCAGCCTGAATCCCCGGCCTCGTACTGCGCATCGCCGACACATCCATATAGAGGCTGAGCAGACCGGAAAGGTTAACAACGATATGTGGTGCCTGCCAGGTTCGGCGGCTCGTCCGTTGCTCAGATGCTCAGAAGTCCAAGGCCGAATCGTGGCTCGATGCCGGACCGCCGCTAGACGCTAGTCTGCTGACCCGGACACCTGCAGCAAGGAGCGAGCATTGGACATCAGCGCCGTCCAGCGCCAGGCATGGGACAACAAGCTCGCCAAAGGTTTCAACGTCGACGATGTCGCGCTGGAGTTCGGGCTGCTGACCGCCGAAGTCAGCGAGGCCTTCACAGCCTGGCGGATGCGACTGCCCGACTTCGGCGAAGAACTGGCGGACGTCCTCATCTACCTCGCTGGCCTGGCCGAGATGACGGGCATCGATCTAAGTGCTGAAGTCGAGGGCAAGCTCGCATTGAACGCGACCCGCTCCTACCAGACCGGGCCCGATGGCGTGCTGCACCGAGTCGAGGATTTCGGGTAACTCGACCAGCTTGCGCGCCCGACCTGCCCGCTAATGCCGGCCAAGGACCGCCCGGATGGCGAGAGGTCGGTCGCCCGCTGGCGAGTGCGGGGATAATTCTTGCCGTGCTGGAATCGTGGGACGAGCTGATCGACAAGGTTGGGCGTTGGCCAGGCATGTGGGTGGGCCGTGCCAGGTACGCGCTCGTGCGCAGCTTCGTCGAGGGGTTCGGCGCGGCAAGGGACGACGACGTTCTGGACGGGTTTCAGCAGTGGCTGAGCGGTCAGCCCCAGCACTACGCGATTAGCAACTTCGCCTGGTGGAGCCTCTTGTTGCATGAGGTGTTCCCCGAGCGTGACCGAATGATCAAACCTGCGTGGG
>JASHXW010000224.1 GCA_030043395.1 Streptosporangiaceae bacterium | reverse complement strand
CGGCCGCCGTGTAGGCGCGCGGGTCGACCAGCCGCCCGTCCTCGGCCAGCCGGGCCCTGACCGCGCCGGTGTAGACCTTGTTCAGCTGCGTCGCGATGTTGATCTTCGTCATGCCCGCCATGATCGCCTTGCCCAGCGACGCGTCGTCGACCCCCGACGAGCCGTGCAGCACTAGGGGCACTGCCACGGGAACCCGCGCCCTGATCCTGCCGATCAGGTCGAAATCCAAAGCCGCGTCCCTTGTGAGCATCGCATGCGAACTGCCGACCGCAACGGCAAGCGCGTCAATTCCGCTCGCCTCGGCGAACCGGGCCGCGTCGTCCGGGCTGGTGCGGGCACCCGGCGCGTGCACGCCGTCCTTCCCGCCGATCTCGCCGAGCTCGGCCTCCACCCAGATACCGCGCTCGTGACACCAGCCAGCCACTTCGGCCGTGGCCGCGACATTGGCCTGATAGGGCATCGCCGAGGCGTCGAACATCACTGACCTGATCCCGAGGCCGGCTGCCTCGCGGACCAGAACGTCACTCGTCGCATGGTCGAGATGAACGGCGACCGGCAGCGGCGCCGACCGCGCGATCGCCAGCGCGGCCAGCGCGAGCGGCTCCAGAGCGCCGTGGTAGCGCACGCAGTTCTCGCTGATCGCCAGCACCACCGGCAGCCCAGCGGCCTTGGCGCCAGCCACGATCGCCTCGGCGTGCTCCAGCCCGATCACGTTGAAGGCGCCGACTCCGTGCCCCTCGGCCCGCGCCGCCGCGACGATCTCGGCCGTGCCAGCGAGCGCCATCAGGCACGCTCCTCGACCCGAATCACGGGCACCAGCCGCTGGTACTCCGCCAGGCTGAACTCGCCGGCGACGGGGGCCGCGGCTGATGCCGTGCCGAGCGCGGTCGCGTGCCGCAACAGGTCGGTCCACGCCCTGCCCCGGACCAGCCCGTCAGCCAGTCCGGCAACGACGGCGTCGCCGGCCCCGGTCGGGTTCCCGGCGACCGGCTCGGGCGGCGAAGCGCGCCACGAGCGTTCGCGGTCGACGGCGACCAGCCCATGTGACCCGAGCGACACGACCACGACGGGACCCGCGGCACCGGCCCCTGGGATGACGGGCCGGGCCGCCGGGAGAGGTTCGGCGGTCCCGGCCCGTACAGCACCGCCCTGCGCGACCAGGTCGCGGGCGGCGCGCTCGGCTGCGGCCATATCCGGCTCGCCGGCGGAGCCCAGGTGCTGCCCGGTCGCCTCGCCGAGCTCGGCCAGGTTGGGCTTGACCAGCGCGGGACCGGCCGCGGCACCTAGTCGCAGCGCGGCGCCGCTCGCGTCCAGGATGGCGGGCACCCCGGCCCCGGCGGCGGCCGCGATCAGCCCGGCGTACGCATGATCCGGCAAGCCGGCCGGCAGACTGCCGGAGAGGACGACTGCATCCGCACCCTGCATCGCCTTTTCATAATGAACGAAGAACTCCTCGTACTCTCCCCCGCCGACGGACGGTCCCGGTTCGTTGAACAAGGCCGTCTGCTCCCGCGCGACGTCGGTCACGGCGAACGTCCGCCGGGTTTCACCTGCGATCGCGGTCAGCTGCACGTCGATCCCTGTCCCGGCAAGGCCGTCGCCGAGAGCCTGGCCGGCGGCACCGCCGGCCAGGCCAGCCAGCAGCACCCGCTGCCCGAGCCCGCACAGGACTCGCGCCACGTTCACGCCCTTGCCGCCAGCGCGGGCGTGGACGGCGTGCGGCCGGTTCACCCCGGCCCAGTCGGCGTTCGCGACGTGATGCGTGACGTCCACGGCGGGGTTGAGGGTGACGACAACGATCATCGCTGGTCGCGCGGAAGGCGAGCTGGCCCGGACGGTCCGTCCGGGCCGAGGATGACTGACCTGGTCAGGTTGCGCGGGTGGTCGGGGTCCAGGCCGGCCACGCGAGCAAGGGCGACCGCGACCTGGTGCACGCGCACGAGCCCGGCGAGCGGATGCTCGTCCGCTTGCCACAGCAGTCCCCGGGTCGCGGCGACATCGGCCTCGATGCCGTCGGGCACCGGCCCGAGCGACCAGACCACGCTGCCGGGCCCGGTCACGGCGATGGGGCCGTGGCGGTACTCCATGGCCGGGTAGGCCTCGGTCCACATCCGGGCTGCCTCGCGGAGCTTCAGCGCCGCCTCGCTGGCCAGCCCGCAGGTCCAGCCCGTGCCGAGGAACGTGAACTGCCGCCCGCCAGTCAGCGCCGCGGGCGGTGGCTCGCTCAGGACGCGCTCGGCAGCCGCGGCAAGAGGCTCGATGTCGGTTCCCAGGTGCGCGAGCAGCAGCGCGAGCTCGGTCGTGGCGAACCTGGTCTGCACCACCGACTCCTCGTCGGCGAAGTCCAGGGCGATGAGCTCGTCGGCCACGGCGGCCACCGGAGTGTCCGGGTCAGCGGTAATCGCGACAGTCGGCCCCGCGCCGTCCAGCGCCGCGAGCAGCCGCAAGATCTCCGTGGTCGTGCCCGACCTGGTCAGCGCGACCACCCGGTCGTACTTGCGGCCAGCTGGCATCTCTGACGCCGCGAACGCGTCGGTCTCCCCGAGCCCGGCCGCCTCCCTGGCCGCGGCGTAGGACTGGGCCATGAACCATGACGTGCCGCAGCCGACGACGGCGACCCGCTCGCCAGGCGCGGGCAGCACTCCCGCCACCGACGGCAGCAGCCTGGCGGCGCGCCGCCAGCAGCCTGGCTGCGAGGCGATCTCGGCCTCGGTGCGGCTTGCCGCAGGCACCGCCCCTGACTCGCCCAGGACTTGGCCGGCGTGGCCGACCTCAGCCAGGTGCCGAGCTGCGTTGTGCGTCAAGTGAGTTCTCCCGTCCTCATGTGCCGGAGAGCCCG
>JASHXW010000223.1 GCA_030043395.1 Streptosporangiaceae bacterium | reverse complement strand
GGAACTCCGGTCATCTCAGCACCCCTTGCTCCCTATTTGTCCACCACCGCACCTTACATGGCATGACCAAACCTGGCTACAAGCCGATCCTGGTGGCTAGGCGCTCGCGGTGGCGCGGGCAGCGATGTCGGTCAGCTTGTGGCGCTCGTCCATACCCAGATGCTCACACGACTGCCAGCGGAGCTGGTGTCATGGATCAGGCGGAAGCACCTCCCGCGGTCCTCCGACCCAGATGGTCGTATCCGGAAGGCAGGGCGTCCGCGGCCAGGGGTTGCAGCACGTCGAATTCGTTTCCATCGGGATCGGCCATGACCACCCAGCTGACGTCGTCCTGACCGACATTGACCTGCCTGGCGCCGAGTGCTTCCAGCCGGGCAACTTCGGCGGATTGGTCGGCGGGGCGAAGATCCAGATGAAGCCGATTCTTGATGATCTTGGCTTCGGGGACTTTGAGGAATACCAGGTCGGCAACGATCCCGTCTTCCGGACTGCCTTCCGGTGGCTCGAGGCAGACCTGGCCTTCCTCCTCAAACGTACGGCGCCAGCCCAACGCAGATTCCCAGAAGCTGGCGATCCTCCCTGGGTCGGCGGTGTCAATGCACAAGCACTGGATGCGTATCTCCATGCGCTGATCGTGCTCAGCCGAATGGGTGACGTCCAATGATTTGAGGTCACCTGCGCGCGCGGGCGTTAGGATGGCCCAGCCTGGTGCGGAAATGGCGGGAGGAGACCCCAGACCAGCCACAGCCCTGCTGGGGGCACCGTCGGCTCCGCAAGCCCAGCGATGCGGCGCCTACGCGCGAGCGACGGCGGTCAGGATGCTTTCCGGCAGGCGTGGCAGCGGCCACGACGCGTCGGGCGTGAAGTCACACCATGTCCCGTCGAACGGAAAGTCACCCGACTCGGCGGCGGCAGCCGCACGGATCCCCTCTCTGCGGATCTGCCCGGCCTGTCGCAAGTCCCAGTAACCAGGCATTCCGATGGACTCGGTGAAGTCGTCCTCGTCCTTCCACTCTGAGCTGCGGTCTGGCCGCACGATGAGGTCGAGGTGGTGATCGACGTTCTGAATGCTGTCGGAACTTCGCGTGTAGGGCGACTCCAGATTGACATACCAGTGGGTGAAGACGCCCGCGCGAAAGAACCACCAGACCGAATGTGCCGCGCCGGGCGGGTGCATAATCAGCACGCTCGTTTCGCGCCAGCTGCGCAGGGTGAGCCGGGCGGCACCGAAGTCAGCGATGGTCCCGGTCCGCAGCCCAATGCCGTCAGAGCCAACGCGGTAGGCGAAATCGGCGCCGGCAGGCAGCCAGAGCAGCAGCCCTGTTTCGTCGTCAGCGAGGACTCGCACCGCCTGGGCCCAGCTCAGGTGCGGACCGCGGAAGTTGCAGCGGGCGATCGTCTGGCCAACGCTGAAGTAGGGGGACTGGCTGGTCATTGAGGCGAGGTTAACGCACGCCTACAGTCCGATCTTGGTGGCCAGGCGCTCGCGGTGGTAGCTGGCGTCGCCGAGGAAGAGCTCGCTAGCCTTCGCGCGCTTGAAGAACAAGTGCGCATCGTGCTCCCAGGTGAAGCCGATTCCGCCATGGATCTGGATGTTCTCGGCCGCGACATGGAAGTAGGTCTCCGAGCCAAGCGCCTTCACTAGCGCCGCCAGAACGGGCACCTCGGGCGAGTCTTCCGCCACTGCGGCGGCCGCGTACACCACGGCGGACCGCAGCGACTCCACCTCGAGCAGCAGGTCGGCGCACCTGTGCTTGATCGCCTGGAAGCTGCCGATCGGGCGGCCGAACTGCTGGCGGATCTTGGCGTACTCCACGGCCATGTCCAGCGCCCGCTGGGCGCCGCCGAGCTGCTCGGCGGCAAGCGCGATCGCGGCGACGTCGAGCGTCCTGGCCAGGATTGCCTCGCCCTCGCCGGCCGCCCCGATCAGCCTTGCCGGGGTGTCGGCGAACTCCAGCCTGGCCAGCCGCCTGGTCTGGTCCAGCGTGGCCAGCGGCGTCCTGGTCAGGCCACTAGCGTCAGCGTCGACGGCGAACAGGGACAGCCCGCCCTGCTCCTCCTCACCGTCTGCGTCCCCGGTCCGGGCCACGACCAGCAGGAGCGTGGCAGCTGCGCCGTCGAGCACGAAGCTCTTGTGCCCGTCCAGCGACCAGCCGTCTCCCGGCGTGGCGGAAAGCCGGATGGCGTCGGGATCCCAGGATCCGTCGTCCTCGGTGAAGGCCAGCGTCGCGATGGTGTCCCCGCTGGCGATTCCCGGCAGCAGCTCGTGCTTGGCTCGCTCGTCCGAGCTCGCCAGCAGCGCCGTAGCCGCCAGGACGGCGCTGGCCAGGTAAGGCCCCGGGTACAGCGCTGCGCCGAGTTCCTCAAGGACGATCGCCTGCTCGGCGAAGGTGAACCCGGAGCCGCCGTACTCCTCCGGAATGGCGATGCCCTGGAGTCCGAGCTGGCTGCCCGCGTACTGCCAGGTCTTCTCGTCGGCGCCGTCCTGCGAGTCCATCAGCTCGCGGACCCTGGGCAGCGGGACCCTATCGGCGAGGAAGCGCCGCACCGACTCTCGCAGCTCCTGCTGTTCCGTGCTGTAGGCGAGCTTCATGGCCAGTGATCCGTTCTCTATGGTGCCGGTGTTGCCGGTATTACCGGTGCCGGGGTAGCGGGTGCCGGCCTTCCGGGTGCCGGCGCTCCCGGTAGTTCCGATGGTTGAGCTGGCGACTTGGACGGACCGGTGATGACGAGGACGTCGAGCGCCTCGACGGTGTCGCCGTCGACCCGTAGCGGGTTGACCTCGACAGAGCGCAGCGAGCCTTCCAGCGAGAGTGCGAACTCGCCGAGCGCGCTGATCACGCGCCCGACCGCGGCCAGGTCGGTCGGCCTGCGGCCGCGTGCTCCGCGCAGCAGCGACGCGCCGCGCAGTTCGCCGAGCATCCGGACGACCTCGTCAGCGTCGACGGGGAGCAGGCGCAGGCTGACGTCGTTCATGGCCTCGACCCAGACGCCGCCTAGGCCGACGGCGAGTACCGGCCCGAACGACGGGTCGACAGTGACCCCTGCAAGGAGTTCCACGCCGCCCAGTCGCATCGGGCTGACCATGACCCCGTCGATGACGGCGCCGGGTACGGCCTCGGCAGCTGCTCGGACCTGCGCGTAGGCGCGTTTCACCTGGTCCGGAGTTCGCAGGTCAAGTGCGACTGCGCCGACGTCTGACTTGTGCGGGATGTGGACCGAGCAGGCCCTCAGCACCACCGGGAACCCGAACTGCTCGGCCGCAGCGACGGCGGCATCTGCCCCATCGGCGAGATCGGCCGAACTCACCAGTTCGCCGGGCACGACAGGTACCCCCGCCGCGGCGATCAGCTTCCGCGCGACATCCTCCGGCCACGGCCCATCCGGCCACGTCCCGCCCGGCCAGGTTCCGGCCGGCTTGATTCCGTCCGGCCCCGTCCCGCCCGGCCACTTGCCGCCCCGCATCGTTACTTCGCCGTCGGCCCGCAACAACGATGTCCCGTTGCTGTTGTCAGGGCAACAGCGGCGGGACATCGTTGTTGCCCCGGCTCGCCACGCCTCGACGCGGCCGCGGCCCTCGGCCCAGCGCAGTGCGTTCCCGATCGCGCGAACGCCAAGCTCCATGCCCGCGAGAGGGTGGATGCCGCTGTGGCCGAACACGTCTCGCCCGTACTCGCTCACATCCACGCCAGTCAGCCCCACCGCGATGACCGGAATCGGCGAGGAGGCCATCCGCTGCCCGATCCAGGCGAACCTTTCCTCGACAAGGACTGCCGCTCGTTCGTCCTCCGGGCGCGTGTCGGGGAGCGAGATCCCCGAGAACAGGACGAAGTCA
>JASHXW010000222.1 GCA_030043395.1 Streptosporangiaceae bacterium | reverse complement strand
ACGTCGCCGGGCTCGCAGCCGATGACCTTGGCGAGTTCCGCTGCGTACTTCTCCGGCTGGGCTGCCGGCAGGTCGATCTTGTTCAGCACCGGGATCAGCTGCAGGTCGGCTTCCAGCGCCAGGTACAGGTTCGCGAGGGTCTGCGCCTCGATGCCCTGAGCCGCGTCGACCAGCAGGACCGCGCCCTCGCAGGCGGCCAGTGACCGGGAGACCTCATAGGAGAAGTCGACATGCCCGGGGGTGTCGATCAGGTTCAGCACGTAATTGCCGCCGTCGAGGCCGCGCCACGGCAGCCGGACGGCCTGGCTCTTGATCGTGATCCCGCGCTCGCGCTCGATGTCCATGCGGTCCAGGTACTGCGCGCGCATTTGCCTGCCCTGCACAACGCCAGTGAGCTGGAGCATCCGGTCGGCCAGGGTCGACTTGCCGTGATCGATATGGGCAATGATGCAGAAGTTCCTGATCACGGCCTGGTCGGTTTGCGACGGCCTGGGCAGCGTGGCAGCGGCCCCTGACCTGACTCGGCCAGTGCCTGCGGCTGTTGCTGCGGACGGATCGGACATCGGTCTATGGTTGCATGCCCGCGCTGATGCCGGCGCCAGCAGCAGGCCGGACAGCGCAGGCCGCCAGCGACATCCGCCGGGCCCGCTCAGTTTGAGTGCAAGGCCCCGCTTCGGATATCCTTCTTCTTCGGCTGCCCGCATGCCCGCACACGGTGCCGGGCGCGCCATGAGGCTGACGGCTCGCGCCGGGCACACCAGGTCATCACAGAAACGTAGCGAGGCATTCGCGTGGCAAACATCAAGTCCCAGATCAAGCGCAACAAGCAGAACGAGAAGGCCAGGCAGCGCAACAAGGCCGTCAAGTCATCGCTGCGGACCGCGGTGCGCGGTTTCCGCGAGGCCGCGGACTCTGGCGACGCCGAGAAGGCCAACGACGCTCTGCGTGCTGCTTACGTCAAGCTGGACAAGGCCGTCAGCAAGGGCGTCATCCACAAGAACCAGGCGGCCAACCGCAAGTCGGCGATGGCCAAGCGCATCGTCACTCTCGACGAGAACTGACCAGGCTGTGGCGGGCAAACGGCCCGCCTTCCCGCGCGACCAGCAAAGGCCGGCCACCTTCCTCCGACAAAGGCCGGCCGACTTCCTGCGCGACTGACAAACCCGCCCGCATTCCCGCGCGACTGACAAACCCGCCCGCATTCCCGCGCGACTGACAAACCCGCCCGCATTCCCGCCCGACTGACAAACCGTCCGCATTCCAGCGCACGCCGGACTTATTTCAGTAAGTGGACGTTTCTCATACGGTTTCCGCATGAGAAACGTCCACTTTATGATTTGCGTCCGTCATGCAAGCCGGGTGCAGCGCCGAAGCGCAATTGCAGGGTCACGATCAGTGGCCTGCTGAGCGGGACGCGACGATCACCCGGATCGCCCGCTCCAGCGCGTAGCCTGCGCTGACGCCCTCGCCCTTGACGTCCGCATCGGCCTGCGCAACGGCCGAGTGCGCTTTGGCCAGGCCGTCTGGAGTCCAGCCCCGGAGTTGTTCCCTGACCTTGTCGATCTTCCAAGCGGGCATGCCAAGCTGGGCCGCCAGGGCATCGGCGCCCTTGCCACGGGACGTGCCGACCTGGCCGAGCGTGCGGATCCCGCGCGCCAGCGCGCTCGTGATCAGGACGGGCGCGGTTCCGATCGCCAGCGCCCAGCGGAGCTGGGCGAGCGCCTCGGGCAGGTTGCCCTCAAGCGCCCGGTCAGCCACGCTGAACCCACTCGCCTCTGCCTTGCCGCGGAAGTAGCGCGCAACCACCTGGGCAGTGATCACTCCGCTGGTGTCGCTAGCGAGCTGAGCGCAGGCAGCGGCCAGGTCCCGCAGGTCGGTGCCGACAGCATCGACCAGCGCTCGCAGGGCGCCATCGTCGGCCTTGCGCCCTGACCTGGCCAGCTCGCCGCGCAGGAAGTCCATCCGCTCCCCGAAGCGCCGGATGGTCGGGCAGTCGATGCGGCGGGCTCCGGCGGAGGCGAGCGCGGCTAGCAGCGACTTGCCCTTGGCCGCTCCGGAGTGCGTGATCACCAGGGCCACGTCGGGCGGCATGGCGCCTGCCAGCTCCGCCAGCTCACCCGCTACTGCCGTGCTGGCGTCCTGGGCCGCGCGGACGACCACGACGCATTCGCCGCCGAACAGCGACGGCGAAGTCAGCATCGACAGCTCACCGGAACCCAGCTCTGCTCCGCTGACGGTGTGCACGTCCGCCCCGGACTCGATGCTGCCTGCGCCCTGCGCGGACTCCCCGGAAATTTCACCGGACTCGCCAGCTCCCTCAGCCGGGCCGGCTACCGCGGCAAGAACCTCGGCAACCGCACGCTCGACGAGCAGCTGCTCCTCGCCGACGATGACTGTGACCGGCGATCGCCCTGCCTGCCCGGTACCTGGGCTGGCACCTGAGCCGCGCCGAGTCACCTGAGTTGCCATGAACGCAGCATGCCACGCCTGCCTGGCTTGAGCGACCTAGCACGTCCCCCGGGACGTGGTCACTCGGTGACTGGTTCCCCGCCGCACCACACCCGGTACGGACGCAGGCCGTAGGACCACGCGAAGGCGCCCTCGTGGTCAGCGTCCCAGGCCACGAGGTCGGCTCGCCTGCCGACCGTCATCGTCCCGCGGTCAGAGACCCGCAGCGCATGAGCACCGCCCACGGTGGCCGCCCGCAGTGCCTCGGTGACGCTCATCCCGAGGTTCTCGATCGCGAGGGTGATCACCAGCGGCATGGACGTGATCCCGTTGGTCCCCGGCGAGTGACCCGTGCCGAGTGCCACCATCGCGCCACGGTCAAGCAGCGCGCGAACAGGCGCTGTCGTCCGCGTCTCCGAACTACTCGCCGGGCACACCACCGCGGTCACGCCAGCCTTCGCGAGCACGGCGACGTCATCGTCGTCGGCCCCGTTCAGCAGGTCGGCGGATGCGCAGCCTAGCTCAGCGGCCAGTTGCGCGGCACCGAGCCGCGAGTCACCGCCCGCGTGCAGTCTCGGCAAAAGTCCCGCCGCCCGTCCCGCTGTCAGGATCCAGCGCGCCTCGCGCTCGCTGAACCTGCCCTCTTCGCAGTAGACGTCGATGCTGTCGGCGCCAGCCGCCGCAGCGTCATGGCACCAGGAGCAGATCGCGTTGACATAGTCATGGCGGCGGCCGAAGTACTCCGGCGGCACCGAGTGCGCGGCCAGGAACGTCACGTGCACGCGAGGCATGCCGATCTCGTTCTCCAGTGACCGCAGCAGCCGCACGTCGGCGAGCTCGCCATCTCGAGTCAGGTGGTAACCGGTCTTGGCCTCCACGGTGGTGGTGCCCGTCATGGCCCAGTCGCGCAGCCGGCCTCGTACCTGGTTGCACAGTGTCCAGGGGTCGGTCCCCCTGGTCACCGTCACCGTCGAGCCAACCCCGCCACCTGCGGCGACGACCTCGGCCTTGGATGCCCCACCTGACATCATCGAGAGCTCCGCCCACCGGTTGCCCGCGTAGACCGGATGCGTGTGCGCGTCGATCAGCCCAGGAGTGACCAGCGCGCCGCCGAGGTTCTCGACGTGATCGACATCGACGATGTCATCAAGGACACCAGGAAGGCTGGGCGGAATTTGCGACATGGGACCAGCCCAGGCAATGCGGTCATCCTGCGCCAGGATTGCCGCATTACTCCATACTTCTGAGCCAGTCCACAAACGGCCAATATGGGTAAGCAGGCGAAATGTCGGCGTGCGACCATGGCTCACTGCCAGTTGCCCTGGGCCCGCGATCGCTGTCATGCACCCCCACCTGCCATGTCTCCCCCGTGACGCCTGAGACCCTAGCGTGCTGCTCGCTCTGCCGGGCGCTGGGGTACGCCGGCAGCGTCACGTGTCTTGAATCCACTTACCTTATCGGTTGCGTTGCGCTATTGCACTACTCAATGCCCCACAACCGTCGAGGCGCGAGGGAAGCGTACTAAGATACATCCGCTGCAATGCATTGCAGCAATGCTTTGCGGAAAGAGCGCATGTCCCGGATAGAATGCCGCAGCCCATTACGCCCTATTTAAGCGGCCCCGCGGTTACCACAAATCGGTCCAGCTCGGCTGCCAGCCCAGGTGGCACGCGGGCCGTCAGGGCGGTACCCGCCCCGGTGTGCTCGACGCGGAGCACCTCGCCCTCGGAGTGCGCCCTGGCCAGCAGGTCGCCGCGCTCGTAGGGAACGACGACGCTCACCTCGGCGCCCGGCCGCGGCAGCACTCGCTCGATCTCGGCCAGCATGCCAGCCAGCCCGTCGCCGGTGCGCGCGGAAACGACGACCGACTGCGGCTCGGCGAGCTGAAGGCCCTTGAGCAGGATCGGATCGGCGGCGTCCGCCTTGTTGAACACCACCAGCTCAGGCACGTCGCCGGCGCCGATCTCGGCGAGCACCTCGCGCACCGCTGAGATCTGCGACCGCGGATCGGCGTCCGATCCGTCGACCACGTGCAGGATGAGGTCCGCCTCCGCCACTTCCTCCAGCGTCGAGCGGAACGCCTCGACGAGCTGGTGCGGCAGGTGCCGGACGAATCCCACGGTGTCTGTCAGCGTCACTGGCGCGCCCGACGGCAGCCTGGCCTTGCGCACCGCCGGATCCAGCGTGGCGAACAGCGAGTTGTCGACCAGCACGTGCGCCCCGGTCAGGCGGTTGAGCAGGCTCGACTTGCCCGCGTTGGTGTAGCCGGCGATCGCGATGGAAGGGATCTCGCGCCGCCGCCGCTGGGAGCGCTGGACTTCCCGGCCCACCGACATCTCGCCGATCTCGCGATGCAGCCTGGCAATCCTGGCCCGGATCCGGCGCCGGTCGGTCTCGATCTTGGTCTCGCCAGGTCCCCTGGTCCCGATGCCGCCACCGCCGGCGACCCGGCCACCTGCCTGCCTGGACAGCGATTCGCCCCAGCCGCGCAGCCTGGGCAGCATGTACTGCATCTGGGCGAGCTCGACCTGGGCCTTTCCTTCCTTGCTCCTGGCGTGCTGGGCAAAGATGTCCAGGATCAGCGCGGTGCGGTCGATTACCTTGACGTGCACGACGCCCTCCAGCTTGCGCAGCTGTCCGGGCGTGAGCTCGCCGTCGCAGATCACCGTGTCCGCGCCAGTGGCGACCACGAGCTCGGCCAGCTCCCTGGCCTTGCCCGCGCCGACGTAGGTCGACGCGTCAGGCCGGCCGCGGCGCTGGATCAGGCCATCGAGCACCTGGGAGCCTGCGGTCTGCGCGAGCTGTGCCAGCTCGCGGAGCGAGTTCTCGGCCATGGCCAGCGTGCCGTCGGTCCAGACGCCGAGCAGGACCACCCGCTCCAGCCGCAGCGCGCGGTACTCGACCTCACTGACGTCCTCGAGCTCGGTCGACAAGCCAGCGACCCGCCGCAGAGCGTTGCGGTCCTCGAGGTCCAGCTGGCCCGGGTCATAGTCCTCGGGCTCGTCGCGGAGGTAGCCGTCGTAATTGTCTGATTCTGCTGTCATCTGCCATCCTGAGCGGCACGCCGTGTCTCGGCTGTGCCTCGATGCTGCCATGACGGGCTGACGTCGTCACTTCAATACTTTCCTTACTGCTTAACAAGCTCCGCTTGCTGGATGTGCCCGCCAGGGGTGCATGGCCGCCATGGTCAGGGCCTGGCATGGTCAGGGCCCGGCATGGTCAGGGCCCGGCATGGTCACAGCGCTGGCCATGCGCCACTCTTAGGATCGAAGGTCACGAGGCAGCGGACGGGCGCAACGAAGGGCAGCCAGCTATGAGCTACGGCGCGGGCATCGAAATCCTCGGCCCGGTCAGGGACCGCTACGACGAGATCCTCACGCCGGAGGCCATGGACCTCGTGGCACGGCTGCAGCGCGAGCTTGGCTCCCGCCGCGCCG
>JASHXW010000221.1 GCA_030043395.1 Streptosporangiaceae bacterium | reverse complement strand
TCCAGGCCTCGTCCGACCACTCGTAGCTCGATTCGAAGACGACGGAAGCGGTCGCCGGCGGCGGCTCGGCGAACGTGGCGACCGGGTCGGCCTTGCGATGCCAGCTTCCGTCCCGCGCGCAGATCTCGTACTTGTACCTGGTGCCTGATCCGACGTCGGGGACGAACAGCTCCCACACGCCGGAGCCGCCGAGCGAGCGCATCGGGTGCGCCCGGCCGTCCCAGTGGTTGAAGTCGCCGATCACGCGGACGCCACGGGCGCTTGGCGCCCAGACCGCGAAGGCCGTGCCGCCAAGCTCGGGCCGCACCTGGGCGCCGAGCACCCGCCACAGCTCCTCGTGCCTGCCCTCGGAGATCAGGTGCAGGTCCACCTCGCCCAGCGTGGGCAAGTACCGGTACGGGTCATCGACGAGCAACTCGGGGCCATCGGCCTCGTAGCTGACCGCGAACCGGTAGTCCCCGAGGTGCCCGTCGGCCTGCGCAGGCACCGTCACCGAGAACACGCCCTGATGCACGTGGGGCATCTCGAACCTGGTGTCGTCGGGCAGGATCAGGGCGACGGACGAGGCGAGCGGCCGGAGTGCCCTGACGACGGTGCCGTGTGGCGTCGGATGCGCCCCCAGCACGCCGTGCGGATCATGGTGCTGGCCAGCCAGGATCACGTCGATCTCGTCGGTGCTGACCGGGTCGGCGACAGCGACGGGGCTGGCGGGGTTTCCTGCGGGTGTCATGAACGCGCCTCCGCGAGTGCAGCGAGCGGGATCGGGAGCCAGCCTGGCCGGTGGTTCGCCTCGTAGACGGCCTCGTAGACGGCCTTGCTGAAAGTCAGTGCCCGGAGCAGCGGGCCTGCATCGAGCGGGTTGGCGCCGCTAGCACTGGCGTACCCGGCGCAGAACGCCTCCCGGCACCGCCCGGCCCAGTCCAGCGCCGCCGCGCCAAACCGGTGATCGCCGGGTCGCGCCAGCGCCTGGTGCCGTGCGGCGTAGTCGAACGAGCGCAGCATCCCTGCCACGTCGCGCATGGCCGGAGCGAACGCCCGGCGGCGGGCGAGCGGCACCGACGGCTCGCCCTCGAAGTCCAGTACCACCCAGCCTCCGTCGGTGCGCAGCACCTGAGCCAGGTGGTAGTCCCCGTGGATCCGCTGGACGGTCACGGTCGGGCCTGCGGCGCGGAGATCGTCATAGCAGGCGCGTACGCCTGCCTCGTAGTCGGCAAGCTCGGGGACGACGCCGACCGCCCTGGCCAGTTCGGCCTTCATGGCGTCGGCCATCTCCGCGACCTCGGCAGGCCGCAGCTCGGCTGAGCCGAAGGCCGCAGCGAGCTCGGCGTGCATCTGCGCGGCGGCCTCGCCGAGCTGACGTGCCTCGCGGGAGAAGTCGGGCCGCCCGGCGAGCAGGTCGTAGGTGGGCATTGACCAGCCGTCGGTCGCGCCGGTGAAGAACTCGGACAAGATGGCCAGCAGGGTTGGCGCTGCACTCTCGTTCCCCGGGGTCGCCTCCTCGCCCGCCATCTCGATCCAGCCAAGCGGCGCGGCAACCAGCTTGGACCCGCCCCTGGCCAGGGCTGCCGGGATCTCCAGGTCCGGGTGGTGGCCTTCGAACGGACGCCTGAGCAACTTGAGAATGGCCCTGTCGCCGAACACGACGGCCGTGTTGCTGTGCAGCGGGGGCATGGCCCGGCCAAGGGCGGTCCGGTCGATGACGGCACCGGGCTCGGCGGCGAACCTCAGCCGTCCCGCCGCGCGCCCGGCGGCGATGCCGTCGAGCAGCACGCGCGTGAGCTCGGGGTCGTCCGCCGCGTCGTAAGCGAGCCTGCCGTCTGGCATGGTGCCGATCGCCGACGAGGCGTACCGCCCGGGGAACTCCCCGCGGAACGCGACGAGCAGCTGGTAGCTGACCTTGTCCTGGCCAGCCAGGACGTCGGCGACGAGGTGCCGAAGCTCTGGGTCGCCCGGCTGAAGCAGGACATCGGAGGTGATCGTGATGTCGCGGATCGTCGCGCCGCTGCCTGCGAACCAGCGCTGGGCGGGCAGCCAGCGCGCCAGCATCGGCCCCAGATCGCTGCCGCCGCCTGTCATTGAAGCAGTCAAACAGCTTCGGCTGCCACAGGAGGGACCGGGGCCGGCGGACCTGGCCGGGCAGGTGCCGGAGCACCTGACTGACCAGCGGCCTGGTCCGGTCAGGCCTGGAGAGCCTTTTCCCTGACCTCGGTGGTGGAGATGCCTGCCTTGTGCGCGGCGCGCCGCAGCTGGCGTGGCGTCAGTTCCTTGCGACCGAATGCCTGGTAATTCGCGATGCGCGCCTCAAGCGACAGCTTGCCGCTGGTGGCCTGTTCGCGCTTCTTAGCCATCGTGATTGGTTCCCCTCAGGGCTGCGTATGCCGGACTGTCATGGTACGGGATCCTGGCGAGCTCATTCAGCCGTCACCCGCTGGGGGTTCGAGCACGAACCAGTAAAAGCCGTGGCCGGGCAGGGTGAGCAGGTAGCTGAGCTCGCCGACCGGCGGGAACGCGACCCCGCCCATGCACTCGACCGGCGTGTACCCGTTGAACCTGCTCAGGTCGAGCTCGACCGGCTGGGGAAACCTGGACAGGTTGTTCACGCACAGGATCGGGAATGCGCCGCGCTCGCCCGTGCTGGTGCTTGCTGGCTGGCTGTTCTCGCGCACGAACGCCAGGACGCTCGGATTGGAACTGGTCAGCTCGCTGTACTGACCGTCACCGAAGGCCTGGTGGCGCTTGCGGATCTCGATCATCCGGCGGGTCCAGTGCAGCAGCGACCCGGTGTTGCGCTCCTGGGCCTCGACGTTGATGGCCTGGTAGCCGTAGATCGGGTCCATGTTCGGCTGCAGGTACAGCCGCTGCGGGTCGCAGTTGGAGAAGCCGCCGTTGCGGTCCGGCGTCCACTGCATCGGCGTGCGCACGCCGTCCCGGTCGCCGAGCCAGATGTTGTCACCCATGCCGATCTCGTCGCCGTAGTACATGACCGGCGAGCCGGGCAGCGACAGCAGCAGGGCGATGAAGAGCTCGAGCTGGTTGCGGTCGTTGTCCAGCAGGGGTGCCAGCCGCCGCCTGATCCCGATGTTGGCCTTCATCTTCGGGTCCTTGGCGTACTCGGCGTACATGTAGTCGCGCTCGTCGTCGGTCACCATCTCCAGGGTGAGCTCGTCGTGGTTGCGCAGGAAGATGCCCCACTGG
>JASHXW010000220.1 GCA_030043395.1 Streptosporangiaceae bacterium | reverse complement strand
ATGCGTATAAGCTCTCCTGGCTTGGCGCCCTGGCGGAGGCGGTGGCGCAGGACTCGGCCGGAAGTCAGCCGTTCGCCGTGATGGGCGACTTCAACATCGCGCCCACGGACGCCGATGTCTGGGACCCGGCAGCGTTCGTCGGTTCCACCCACGTGACCCCGCAGGAGCGCGCGGCGTTGCAGCGCGTCCTCGATGATGGGCTGACCGACGTCATGCCGCGGATCGCCAAGGGGCCGCATCCATTCACCTACTGGGACTACCGCGCGGGCGCGTTCCATAAGGGCATGGGCATGCGCATTGACCTGGTGCTCGCGAACCCGGCGCTGGCCAGCCTGGTCAAGGACGCCTGGGTCGACCGGGAGGCCCGCAAGGGCAAGGGCCCGAGCGACCACGCCCCCGTGATCGTGGACCTCGCCCTGTAGGGCTAATGACTCTCGGTTTCAGGATCCGACGCCGGCGCGTGATCCTGGGCGCGGTGACGTCGGCGGTCGCGGTCGCCGCAGTCAGCCTGGTCATCGTCGCACTGACGAGTTCGACCGGCCGCCCGCCTGCCAGGGCCAGAGTGATGGTTGAGCCCGCCGAGGTGACAGCCATCGCGGAGCCTGCCTCGGGTCCCTCGGCCGATCAGTTGGCCCGCGGTCGCTGGGTCCGGATGCCGCCCGCACCGATCCAGATGTGCGACCCGCTGGTGTTGTGGGACGGCCAAGAGCTCGTGGCGGTCCAGGAGCCGTCCAGCCCGTGCTCGCTAGGCGCGGCGGAGTACGACCCGCGCGCGAACCGGTGGACCAAGATCACCGCTCCGCCAGTCCGCAAGAACCAGTCGGTCACCGGAGCATCAGGTGGCGGCCGGGTGGTCCTGGTCCTGAATACCGGCGCCGCGTACTCCTGGCGAGCGGCGACCGGACGCTGGCAGTCGCTCGGCAGCCTCCCGGCGGGCAGGAACGGGTTCTCCGTCGCCTGGACTGGCCGCACCTTCCTGGTCACCAGGCTGTATCACTGGAGGGTAAGAGGCCCGGGTGAGGCCTTCGAGCTGGCTAGCCGCCGCTGGAAAGCGCTGCCCGATCTGCCCCAGCCCGCGAGGGGAAGGATGGTTCAGGCCCCGGCGACGGTGCTCGACGGCTCCGTCTACGTGCTTGCCAGCATCCAGGTCACGCACCCTACCCACATCAACGGGTCTCAAGGCTATTTCGAGAGCGGCTACGACGAGCTACTGCGCCTGACGCGAACCGGCTGGATCCGGGTTCCGCTCGGCCCGGGCGAGCCGAAGTCCCAGCTTCAGCTGACCCAGGTCGGCGGCGCGATCGTGGCGGCCGGCTCGTCCTGTCCTGGCTCCTGCACGGAAGAGGACGGCAGCGCCGCGCTGCTCCGCCCTGGATCCACGAACAGCGTGACCCGGCTGCGGCCGCCGCCTGGCGTCCCGTATCCGTGGAACTTCGCCGCCGGCGCTCGCGCCATCGTGGTGACCTATACGGCGGGCCTTGGCATCCTGGAATCGGCCGATCAGCGGCCGCCTCCGGGAACCTGTTACATCTACGACGTCAGTACAGGAACCTGGCAGCCGGGTCCCACGGCGCCCGCCGCGCCGCGAATCGCGGGCCCGGCCTACTGGACCAGCTACGGCGTCGTCTCGCTGGGCCAGTCATTCGACGGAACGGCTCCCGCCCTGGCGCGCATCGGCGGGTGGCTTCTCCGCCCGCTTACTTGACGACCAGGTAGCCGATCATCGAGAAGAACGAACCGCCCTCCTGGTGGTTGTAGATGCCCGGCTCGATCGTGATGACGTGCCTGCCCTTCGTGCGCCAGCGCCAGGCGAACAGCACCTGGTCGGGCTGCGGAAACGACGGCGATGTCATGTTCTGCCAGATGCCCGTGCGATCGTAGGTCTGGCGCCCGTCGACGAACACCCGCGCGTGCCCGTAGCCGCAGCAGTTCTCGCCGACCGTTCCCAGGATGGCGATCGCCTGGCCGGTGAAGGTAATCCGCACGGCCTGGCCGGGTGCGGCCGGCGGGTTGAAGCCCGCGTTTTCCGGGACGAAGGTCGCGTGGCCCCAGAAGTCAGGATCGGCCGGATGCCCGTGCGGGTCGAGCGCGGCGGCGACGACGGCGAGCGCGATGCCGCCGTTGACCTGCCAGGCCGTCGCCATTGTCGTCGGCGGCGGTCCGTCGAAGAAGCGGCCGAACGCGCCGCTGGCGTTGGAGTCTGCTCCTGAGGCGGAGGCGTTGGTCATCAGCCATCGGGTCGCGAAGACCTGGTGATAAGTAGTCGCCAGGTCGTACATGGACTCGACCAGTGGCTCGACGACGTCATTGTCAGCCTGCAAGTCGGTGAAGACGCCCGCGCTGTCGTTCAGGTGCGATGCGACCGCGCGCGCCGTGGCTATGGCCTCGGCGAGGTAGCCGCGCTGGCCGGTCGCCTGAGCAAGGGCCTGGCCCGCCCAGATCATGTTGCCGTTGACCGACGCGAAGTACCGTCCGGGCAGGGCCTTGCAGGACCTGCCGTTGTCGAACACGTACACGGTGTACAGGGGTACGGACGGCGCCAGGAAGTAGCGGCGTACCTGGGCGTACTCTTGCTCAGCTTTCTCGAGGTAGCTGCGGTGCCCGGTGACCTGGTAGAGCAGCAGCGCCGCCTTGATGTAGTTCGACGATGTCTCCAGTGTCTTGAGGTGGCCGTGCTTGCCGTAAGCCTGCTGGTACTGGATGCCCGGGCAGGCACCGGTCGCGAATTCCGAGGCGTGAACCGAGTCAAGCCAGCGGAAGGCTTCCTCGGCCTTGGCAAGCGCGAGCTTGCTGCCGGTGACCTGGTACTCGCGGACGTTCGCGACCGCGTCCCACATCACCGTGTCGCTTGTTCCCTTGGCCGATGGCGTCCAGGCTGGTGCCGTCCTGGCGAGCACGCGCATCAGCGGCGGGATGGTGTGGTCCTTGTCGACGAGCCAGCGCAAGTACAGGACGTAGGTCAGGGCGTCCGAGCCCCAGTCCCTGTTCTTGGTGAAGCAGGGGTTCTTCGGGGCGCACATGTGCCACAGGCCCGTGCCGTTATAGAAGGTGTCTTCGAGCAGGTCGATCGAGTTGAGGGCCCGGTAGGCGTAATCGCCGTGGCTCTCGCTCAGGTGCCAGCGGAAGTCGTCGCCTGAATTGGTCCACGCCACGATGGCTGCCAGGCACGTGACGGCGGCCGCGATGGCGGCGACCACCCGGAAGCGCCGAGTGGCGCGTCGCGTGGCGTCTCTCGCGCGTCCAGTTTCCATCACTCGACAACTATATGCGCTCAGTGACGGTTAGAATACGAAATGTAGCTGTGAACCGGACGCAGGAGCCGCTCCAGCGCGGCGCTACTTGACCACGAGGTAGCCGGTCATCTCGAAGAATGAGCCGCCCTCCTCCGGGTCGTAGATGCCTGGCTTGATCGTGATGACGTGATGTCCGGACTTCCGCCACCGCCAGGCGAACAAGACCTGGTTGTACTGCCGTCGCGACGGGCTGCTGTAGTCCTGCCAGATGCCAGC
Organism: Streptosporangiaceae bacterium; assembly: GCA_030043395.1. Next base: position 2,631 of record JASHXW010000220.1, on the reverse strand, counting down.
CCGGTTGTACGTCTGGACCCCGTCGATGAAGACCCTGGCGTGCCCGAGGCTGCAGCAGTCAGCGCCGATCGTGCCGAGAATCGCGATCGCCCGGCCGGTGAAGCTGATCGTGACGACGGGGGTGCCCGGCGGGTAGCTGTCGCTCGGCGACGGCTTCGGGCTGCTGCTAGTCGACGGTGACGGACTGCCGCTGGTCGATGGCACCGGGCTGCTGGTCGAAGGCGCCGGGCTGCTTGTCGACGGCTTGGGGCTCGAGGTGCGCTTGCTGTGCCTGCGGTGCCTGAACGGCCTGCTACCCGAGGTGGTGGTAGTGCCGTTGTGCGCGGCGGCGGTGCTCTTCGGCTTAGGGGACGTGGGCTTTCCAGTCGGGTCCGGCACCAGGCCCGCGACGTCGGGGACGTAGGTCGCGTGCTGCCAGAACGTGGGGTCGGCTGGGTGCCCGTGCGGGTCCAGCGCGGCTGCCGCCACCATCAGGTCCATTCCGCCGCTGGTCTGCCAGGCGGTGGCCTGCGTGCTGGGCGGAGGCCCGTCGAAGAAGCGGCCGAATGCGCCCTGCGCTGTCTGGTCCGCGCCCGCCGCGGAGGCGTTGAAGAGCAGCCAGTGCCTGGCGAACTTCGAGTGGTACGTCGTGGCTAGCGCGTACATGCCTTCGACCAGTGGCCCGACGATGTCGTTGTCGGCCTGCAGGTCGGTGAATACCCCGTCGCCGTCGCTCAGGTGCTTGCGGATGCCATGCGCCGTGGCGAGGGCCTGACGCAGGTAGATGCTGTCGCCCGTCAGCGCGGCCAGGTCCTGGCCGTTCCAGATCATGTTGCCGTTGACCGACGCGAAGTACTGGCCGGGCAGCACCCGGCAGGTCCGGCCGTTGTCGAACATGTAGGACGTGTAGAGCTGAGCTTTCTTGTCCAGGAAGTACCGGCGCACGAGGGTGTACTGTCCCTCGGCCGCAGTGAGGTACTTCTTGATCCCGGTGACCTGGTAGAGCAGCAGGGCGGCCTTGATGAAGTTGGTCGTCGTCTCGATCGTCTTCAGGCCGCCGAGCGCACCATAGGGCCACTGGTACTCGATTGCCGGGCAGGCGCCCGTGGCCAGGCCCTTGGTGGAGTCGACGTAATTCAGCGCCGCCTCCGCTTTGTGCAACGCCATCTTGTAGCCCGTCACCTGGTACAGCCGGACCTCGGCCACGGCGTCCCAGGTAACGCTGTCGCTGCTGCCACGCTGGCCGACGCCCCACAGGCGCGCGGTCTGGGCGAGCATGTCCATGACCTTCAAGACCGACTTGTCGTGCTCAAGCTCCCAGCGCAGGTACATGACGTTGGTCAGGGCGTCGGCGCCCCAGTCCCGGTTCTTGGTGTTGCAGGTGCCCTTGGGGTAGCACATGTGCCACAGGCCGGTCCCGTTGTAATAGCCGTCCTCAAGGAGCTTGATCGACCTGGTTGCGAGCTTCGCGAAATCGGGCCCGCTACCGCCGCTGATCCCGGCGCCGCGTGTGTCGGAAGTCGTGGACTCGGCTTGCACCTTGGCCTGAAAGATGCCGCTCCACTCGATCAGCGCGACCACCGCCATGACGATGGCGCATAGGGCGACTGCGACCCTCAGGCCATGTCCAGATTCCCGCACCTTGGAATCATATGCGGGACACATGGGCAGTTAGGGCGCTCGCCAGCAAGGTGCTGATGCAGCCCGGACGGGTCTAGCTCGTCACGATGTTGGCGATTCGGTCAGGTACGACGACGATGCGCCGCACGTCAAGGTCCTGCGTCAGCCTGGCGAACTCGGGGTGATCGCGCAGCGCCGCCTCGACCTCGTCCGGCCCCGCACCGGATCGCACCTGCAGGACGAACCTGGTCTTGCTGTTGACCTGGACCGGCAGGGTGACGACGGTCTCGGCGGCCAGCGCCTGGTCGGCAACCGGGAACGGCTCGTACGCCAGGCTGCCAGCGTGCCCCAGCCGGCTCCACAGTTCCACGGCGATGTGAGGGGCCAGCGGAGCCAGCATCAGGATCACGGGTTCGGCAACCTCACGCGGCAGCGTGCCGTCGCGGGCGGAGACCTTCGCGACCGTCGCGGTCAGCTCGATCAGCCGCGCGATCGCGGTGTTGAACTTCAGCTCCGTGAAGTCGCCGGCGACGACGTCGATGGTCTGGTGCAGCAGGCGCAGCGTGGCCTCGTCGGCAGGGCGGTCGTCGACCGCAACCGCACCGGTGCGCTCGTCGATGATGGCCCGCCACAGCCGCTGCAGGAACCGGTGCATGCCCGCGATGTCGTCGGTCTGCCAGATGCGGTCCGTGTCCAGCGGGCCCATCGCCATCTCGTACAGCCGCAGCGTGTCGGTGCCGTACTGGGCGATGACCTCGTCGGGGCTGACGCCGTTCTTCAGCGACTTGCCCATCTTCCCCGCGCGGCGCCGCACGGGCCGGCCCTCGTAGCTCGCCGAGCCGTCGGGAGCGCTGGTCACCTGGGCCGCGGGCACGTACATGCCCCGGTCGTCGGTGAACGCGTCCGCCAGGATGTAGCCGTGGTTGAACAGCCGCTGGAACGGCTCGGGCGTGCTGACGTGCCCTAGGTCGTACAGCACCTTGTGCCAGAACCGCGCGTACAGCAGGTGCAGGACGGCGTGCTCGACGCCGC
>JASHXW010000219.1 GCA_030043395.1 Streptosporangiaceae bacterium | reverse complement strand
TGATCCCCGCGTCGCTGCCGCCGATCATGACCAGGTGCATGGGAGTTCCCTCGTCTCGTTAGCCGCGGCCCTGGCCGCTTGGCCGGCTCACAGTGACGGCCGCGCCGCCGCCTTTCGCGTTGCTGGCCTGCGGCTCTGCTGTACCTAGGTCCTGGTGCGGTAGGGCGACATCAGCGGCTTCGGCGGGGGTCATCCCCGGATACAGGAGCCTGATGAGCCCGATGGCAAGGATGCCGCCGACGACTTGAGCGGTGAGGAAGGTCGGAGCCGACGACGGGGCGATCCCGGCGAAGGTGTTGGAGAACATGCGGCCGATGGTGATCGCCGGGTTGGCGAAGCTGGCCGACGAAGTGAAGAAGTACGCCGCGCCGATGTACGCACCGACCGCGGCGGGAGTCACGCGGCTTCGGCCCGATCGCGCGAGAGCGAAGATCACCAGCATCAGGCCGAGGGTCGCGATGATCTCAGAAAGAAAATGGGCACCAGATGCCCGGTGCTTCGCCGAGATGCTTACTGCTGGCAGGGCGAACATGACGTTGGCCACGACCGCGCCTGTCACGCAGCCGGTCACCTGGGCAGGCAGGTACATCAGCGCGTCGCGCCAGGACACGCCGCCGAAAGCCGCATCGACAAACGACACAACTGGATTGAAGTGACCGCCTGACACCGGGCCGAACATCAGGATGATCGCGAAGAGCCCGGCTGCTGTCGCAGCGGCGTTCTCCAGCAGTTCCAGGCCTGCATCACCAGGTGACAGCCGCTGGGCAGCGATCCCGGAGCCGATGACCAGCGCGGCCAGGAAGGCACTGCCCAGGAACTCGGCGGCCAGCCGCCGCCATAGCGCGACACCGCTCACGCGAGTACTCCTGAGGGTCATGGACGGCTGTCGATGCACGTGCCAGATGGTTCTATTGCCGGGTCGTCCCGGCCAAGCTCGCGCGCATGGCCGAGTTGCTGTCGGTCTGCGTCTAGCCGTCGGCCACGGGCTTCACCGCGCGGATGATCGCCGAGTGGATGCCCGGCCCCGCCTCGTGGGTGAAGGTGACCGAGGCGTCGGTGAAGCCCGCGGCTGCCAGCCCGTCGAGGTACTCGGTCCGGGACAAGGCGCCGGCAATGCATCCGACGTACGGGCCAGCCGCCGACCGGTCCGCGACGGTCATGTAGTCCTCTGCGACGACGTCGGAGATACCGATCCGGCCGCCATCGACCAGGACGCGGAACATTTCGGCAAGCACCGCAGGCTTGTCGGTAGACAGGTTGATCACGCAGTTGGAGATCACTACATCGACCGCGGCGTCGGGTAGCGGCAGCGCCTCGATCTCGCCTTTGAGGAATTCCACGTTCGTCGCGCCCGCTTTGGCCGCGTTGGCTCGGGCTAGCGCGAGCATGTCGTCAGTCATGTCGACGCCGTACGCGTAGCCTGCCGGCCCGACGCGGCGCGCCGACAGCAGGACATCAATGCCTCCGCCCGAACCGAGGTCCAGGACGCGCTCACCCTCTTGCAGCTCAGCGACGGCCAGCGGGTTGCCACAGCCAAGGCTCGCCAGGACTGCTTCATCGGGCAGTCCGTCGGTCTCTCCCTCGCGGTAGAGCGACGCTCCGAAAACGTCGGCCGTGTCCAGGGCCGCCGATCCGGTACCGGTACTGGCACCGCAACACGAGCTTCCGGTCGACGTGCCGCAGCAGTCCGCCTGCATGCCGTGCTTGGCGTTCGTGACGGCGCGGGCGGCCTCCGCATAGCGCGCTCGGACCTTCTCGCGCAGGTCAGCGCTCGCCTGGTCGGTCATGATGATCGCCCCTCACGCATCGATCACTGTCGATGCGAGCAGTCTGTAGCACGAATAGACGGTTGTCAATGCGTGCTGCATACTGGGGGCGTGAGCGCCACCGCTGTCACCATCCAGCCCCGGCCCCAGACGACACGGCCCCAGCCACCCCGGCCCCAGCCACCGGGGCTCCGGGCGTCGCGGCTCCGGGCAGGTGCTTGCGGCCCGCCACTCGTGCGGGAGCCATTGACAGCCGGGCAGGCCGAGGATCTCGCGCACATCCTCAAGGCGCTCGCTGACCCGACCAGGCTCCAGCTGGTCTCGATCGTGGCTAGCCATGAGGGCGGCGAGGCATGCGTCTGCGACCTGACTGACCCAGTCGGCCTGACGCAGCCGACCATCTCGCACCATCTCAAGATCCTGGTCGACGCCGGAATCTTCGCTCGCGAGAAGCGAGGCAAGTGGGCCTACTACGCGCTGGTGCCCGGGGCCCTGGACGCGGTATCAGCCGTGCTGAGCACAGCCAGCTAGACGGCTAGCTAGCATGGCCAGCCAGCATGGCCAGCCAGCATGGCCAGCCAGCACGGCTCATCTCAGCTCACGGGATTGGCGAGTGCTGCGACCGCATGTCGGCTCGCGGCTGCGGCGATGTTACGCGCCTCGGCGGCGTTGCGTGCCGCGTCCTGCACGCTCATGCGGCCGAGGCAAAAGCTCCATGCGGCAAGAACCGAAGGCCGGGCACGCATCATTGCCTCCAGTCGCTCGGGCTGCAATTCCTCGGGCTCAAGCTGGACGTGGCGGCGGTAGCCCGCAGCGACAAGGTCGAGCCTCGCCAGGTTCCTCGCCGCCTGCGCCCACAGCAGGAACGCCAGCGGCCAGGTGCGCGGCCCGGTGCCGGCGCCCGCCCAGTCGACGACGACCATGCCGCGATCGGGCGAGGCGATGACGTTAGCGAGCACGAAGTCGGGGTGGATCACCGCCTGTGGCAGGCCCTCGCCACTGTCCAGGTCGGCCAGCTCGCGGCGCAGCGCGTCGTAATGCCCGCGGTCATGTGCGGCGACCAGGTCAGCGCAGTCGGCAAGCAATTCCTGCGCGGCGGTGATTTCTTCCTGCGGACCGCCGTCCACCAGGTGATGCCATCCGCCACCAGGTCGCGCGAGGGCACCGTCGGGCACCGTCGCGTTCAGTTCGCCGAGCATCTGGCCTAGCTGCCGCAGGCCGCCATTGGCCCGTATCGCGGCCTGCCGTTCAGGCCGCGGCACCGCATCGACATGCTCGGTCACCAGGATGGCCTGGCCGTCGAGCTCGGAAAGCGGCCCGGGAACGGCACGCCGTTCCGCGCTGAACCCCCGCCGCTCGAGCAGGCCAAGTATCTCAGCGTCCCCGGCCACAGCCTCATGCGAGCGGGCGGCCGGGAAGACCCGCGCCACCCACGCGGGTCCGTCAACCCGGTCGACCCGGTACACGCCGAGGTCCAGCTCAGTCAGCCCGGCGACCGTGATGCGGTGGTGAGCGTGCAGATGCTCGGCAATGCGGTCGTTCGCTGGCCGCGGCGCTATCCGGCTTCTGGCCGCACGGAGGGCGTCGCCGGTCACGCCTGGTCCGCGTGCGCCTGGAGGACGTCCATGTCCCGCTCGGCGTAGAGGCGGTGCTCCCATTCCTCGTTGAGTACTACAAGCAGGCACTCGCGGACCGAGAAGCTGTGGGCCGGTGGCCAGCCGGGCCCCTCGACTGGTTCGGTGCGGTCGTCCAGGGAAGCGTCCGTCTGCCGGCCGATCAGCTGGCGGACGGTGGACATGCGGTCGCGGCGCAGGTCAAGCACCGTGTCGAGGGCTGGCCGCGCTTCGCGGTCGCGCGGCACGCCCGGCGTGTCAGGCATGCCGTCCCAAGGCAGGCCAAGCGGGTCCCACGGGGACGGGTCCCCCAGGATTGCCCTGCTGACCCAGCTGTCGGTCGCGAACGTGAGGTGGCGCAGGGTCTCGATGAATGACCACTCGCCATCGACCGACTCGTGCAGCTGGGCAGCCGGCAGGTGGCGCGCCCGCGCGACGGTCTGGCCCCAGAGCCGCTCGAGGATGTCCCACGCTTCGGCGAATCCGGCAGCGTCTGCCGGGCGCATCTTGGCGCGCTCCGGGTAGCGCCGGTCGAGCTCGGCATTGACCAGCGGTCCGATGTCGACGCCGTTGACAGTCACATTCTCGATCTCGCCGTGGATGTCGACGTTGACCAACTCGACGCCACGCATCGAGGCCCCGGTCAGCGTGACCTCGCGGAGCTGGGCGCCGGACAGGTCGACGGCCGTAAGCCGCGCACCGCTCAGGTCGGCACGTTCGAACACGGAGCCGCGCAGATCGGAGCCAATGAACTCAGCCATGAGACCG
>JASHXW010000218.1 GCA_030043395.1 Streptosporangiaceae bacterium | reverse complement strand
GCGGGATTTGACCCTGTACCCGTGCGCGCCGATGGTCCCACTGGCGAGCTGGTCTGGTCGGCTTTCGCGTTGCGGGCTAGCACTGCGGTGGTCGAGCTAGCGGACGTGACCGGCCTGCGCCGCTTGGCTGCCTTCGCGCCGCTGACGGCGTCGACTTACGGAGTCGGTCAGGTCATCGCCGCCGCGCTCGATCGCGGGGCAGCCACCATCGTGCTCGGCATCGGCGGCAGCGCGAGCACGGACGGCGGAGCCGGGATGGTGCAGGCCCTCGGCGTCCGGCTCGCAGATGCGACCGGCCGCGAGCTCGCCAGGGGTGGTGCCGCCCTGGCCGGCCTGGCCAGCGTCGACGTCAGCCATCTGGACGGGCGGCTCGCCGGCGCCACGATTCTCGTGGCCTGCGATGTCGGCAATCCGCTGCTTGGACCACAGGGCGCGGCTGCGGTGTTCGGACCGCAGAAGGGGGCAAGCCCCTCCGACATCATCGCGCTCGAACGGGGCCTGACCCGCTGGTCGGAACTGACCAGGTCGGTAACTGGCCGGGACGTCTCGGCCGTTCCGGGCGCGGGAGCCGCTGGCGGGACCGGCTTCGGCGCACTGGCGTACCTCGGCGCAAGGCTCGTGCCCGGTATCGACCTCGTGCTTGACCTGATCGGCTTCGACGCGGCGCTCGATGACGCGATCCTGGTGATCACGGGCGAGGGGAGCCTGGATGGCCAGACGCTGGCCGGGAAGGCACCGGTCGGCGTGGCGAGGGCAGCGGCCCGGCGGGGCGTGCCGGTGGCAGCCGTGGCGGGCCGTGTGCTGCTGACCGAGGCTGAGCTCCGCGCGGCCGGGTTCGAGGCCGCTTACTCGCTTGCCGACGTGGCGTCCGATCCGCAGGTGAGCATGGAGCGGGCGGCGGACCTGCTTGAGCGGGTTGGTTTCCAGATCGGTTCCGGTCTGCTCGTCACTGAGGCGTAGGCGGCGCCTCGTCGTCGCTTCGGGAATGCTTGCGCAGGCTCCTTGGTTGATACCCCTGTGGGTATCGCCAGTTGTGGTGCCTGCAGGATGGAGGTATCAGCAGTGGCAACAGTAGAGATCACGGCGCAGAACTTCGACTCCGTGGTCGGCGGGGCGGAGTTTGCCCTCGTGGACTTCTGGGCGTCTTGGTGCGGTCCGTGCCGCAAGTTCGGCCCGGTCTTCGAACGCGCGTCGGACAAGCACAGCGACCTGGTGTTCGGCAAGGTGGACACCGAGGCTGAACCGGCCCTGGCGCAGCAGTTCGGCATCAACTCGATCCCGACGCTCATGGTGATCAGGGACAAGGTGATCTTGTATGCGCAGCCCGGGGCTCTCCCCGAGGCCGCGCTGGAGGACCTGATCGCCAAGGCCCGTCAGGTGGACATGGACGAGGTCCGTGCCGGAATGGCTGCCCAGCCAGCCGGCGCTGAGACCGCCACAGACGCGTGAGATGACGACCGTCGACGATGAGGCGCGCGCAGCCGTGCTCAACCGGCTGCGGCGCGCCCACGGCCAGCTGGCAGGCGTGATCGCGATGGTGGAGAGCGGGCGCGATTGCCGGGAGGTCGTCACGCAGCTCGCGGCCGTCTCGCGAGCTCTCGACCGGGCCGGCTTCAAGATCGTGGCGAGCAACATGCGCCAGTGCCTGGAGGGTGAGTCCCCCATGAGCGCAGACGAGCTCGAGCGGCTCTTCCTAACGCTCGCTTAACCCCGGTCCTACCTGGCGCTTGCTGCGGGTAGGGCCGGGGTCAGGCTTTCCCGGCTTCGGCGGCATCTCGGCTAGGGAAGACGCCGGCTCGGCGGAGAGGTCATCGGCACCGGGAAGCGCAGCCTGGCTGCGGCCGTGAACGGTGACTCGTGGACGGAGGTGACCGTGCCGCCATCGTCGAGCGTCCGGTTCGCCAGCTCCTCGAGTACATCGGGAACTGCCCGGCAGCAGTCACCTGGATCTGGGCAGTCGCAACCGGCGGCGCCAACGGCTAGCGCGCCGCAGGCGTCGCACGCCTGCCCGGCGACCATCTGATCGTCGGCGAGTACAAGCTGAGCCACGGCATGTGACCTGCTTGCTGCCAGGCAGCCACTAAGTTTCGTCGTCGCTGCGGTGTTCGGCGGCTCGTTCAGGATGTCGCGCACGATATCTGCTTCTGCTTGCTGTCCCCATCGGGCAATCACCGGGGCGGACAGCTCGCGCACGCGGCCCGGGGTCATGGTCTGCAGGTCGACGTTGAAGCTCCCCGCCACGCTCTGCTTGATCGTGCGGGGCAAGTTACCGAGGAACTGGTTGATCTCGTCCTCATGCCCGCCGAGCACCAGCGGGCGGTGGTCGCCATCGGCTGTGCGCGCCAGCATCGCGATCGTCTCGCGGTAGTGCTGGCGCTCCAGCGTCATGATCCGCTGCTGAGTCCGGTACCCGTCAAGTCCGTACCAGCCGGCGAAGCCCTGGCTCGGAATAGCCGCTCCGGTCCGCTCGACGACCGGCTGAATCTGACTCTCGGTGATGTCGAAGATCCATGCGTGCCGGTTATCGATGAGGGCCGCCCGGTAGCCCGGATGGCGCTGAATCGCCGCAAGCATCGGCCGAATGTACGGGCGTGCTGAGATGACCGCGAGTTCGGTGAGCGGACCCGGCAACGGGATCGACTCGAACAGGTCGAGATTCGCGCTGGCGAAGATGGCGACCGTATGACCGAGCCAGTCGTGGCTGTGCTCGTCGACCGAGCGCAGCACCTTCTCGGCATCCGCTTCGAGGCCGGAGCCGCGCTGGAGTGCGGCGGGCTGACCCGCGGCGAGCTGATCGGCGGCGAGCTGGCCCGCGGCTGCCTTGATCAGCTCGCGGGCGCGGATGGGCAGGCCGCGATGCTCGGCGAGGTCGACGGGGATAGTGAGGTAAACCGACAGCACGGCTGGATCAGTCGCCCGGATCGAGCGGAGCTTGTCGGCGTCTGTCATGGTGATCACCGCTGGCCTCCGGTCCTGGTGTGTCCTGCGGACTTCGCCTCCCCCATGGCCTGCATCGGCCCGGTCGTGGCCGGAGCCGCTGACCTGCTCGGTCTGGCCCCGGGGATCCGCCCGGCAGGCTTGACCTGCCCGTCAGGGGCAGCGCTAGGGTGCCCGGAGGTCTCCGCGGGAGTGTCGGCAGGGTTCACGAGGCTGCGGATGTCGGCTGGCAGCGCGCCGAGCACTTCATCGATCGCTCCGGCCGAGAGGTGCTGGCGCATGGCTGCCGTCACTTGGCGACCGGCAGTCGGGACCTCGGTCAGGTGAATCTGGGCATCATGCGCGAATCTGGTGACGAACTCGTCGCGGCTGTACTTGATCGGGACCTTGCTTGGATTCCAGCCCTCGTAGAACACGCCTCGCAGCAGTTCGGGCAGCTGCGCCGCCATGTGCGCGGCAATCGTCACCGGCATGCGGTCGCGCAGCGTGTGCATCCAGGCTCGCGTTACCCGGTACGCCAGCCGGCGGTCCTCGGTGCCGAAGCCGGCCGCCACATCAGCGAGCCAGGTGTTGGTCTTGTCGATGCTGCGGTCGAGGCTGTCAACTCCGGTACGGGACATGGCGATCCTCCTGAACTATTCCGCCGGCGGGAAGGCGTTGCGATCCGCGCGAGCCATCACTATGACTGGCCCTCTCACCGCGATGACCGGCCCTCGTGCCCTGGCTAGGCGGGGGCGCATCCGCGATGTGGGTCGGCGCCGAGGCGGCGGCACCGGCCAGGCATTCGGCGTAGTGGCCTGGCAACAAGCCCGGCAGAATGCCGGGCGGCTGGCGCTGACCGGGAGCTCAGCGCGGTGCCTGGTTGGCCAGGCACTCGCCGAATCCTGTGGTGTCAGCAAGGCATGCCCACATGCGCCGGACGTCAACCGGCCATGCGCGAGGCGAAGGGTCCGCTCCGGCCGGGCGGCGTGGTGCTCGGCCCCGGATTGGTCGGGCCGCGTGGCAGTCGGACCCGCTGCGGCCGGGCTCGCTCTGGTCGGACGGCGGGACAGTGCCAGGGCGCCCGGCGCGGTCAGCCGCGTCCTGCCGGCGCAGGACTCTTCCGTCCCGCTACTTCTTGGCCTTCGCCGCTTGCCGCTGCCGTGGCGGGCGGTGCTCGACGAGCGTGTCAGCGGACGGGAAGAAGACGCTCTCGTGCCCGTCCTTCCACTGGACTAGGTACGGCGGGCTGCCCTTGTCGCCGTGTACCTCGATGATCTCGCCATGGCGGTCCTCGTCGCCCTGGTGGCGGCCCTTGACCGTCAGCTCGTCGCCAATTGCAGCCTTCATGGTTCACCTTCCCCCGTCCAGAAGCTGGTCCGGCCGTCCAGCGCGATCGTCAGGGTTAGGGCCTGGATCGTGCCTTACCGGCTGGACTTCGTCCTACCCGCGTTCTGCCCGGATCATGGCGGCTGACGTGCTCCCAGCACCGGGTCGAGCATCTCGTGGGCCAGCCGCCTGTTACATCCGTTCGCGCAGGTAGGGACCTTGGTCCCTAGCTTCGCCGCGCTTTGTGAGATGTCATTGAGGTGACGAGAGGGACTCATGAGGATGCGAGGACGGGCTTACGGTCCGGTCACCACGCCATCTGCATTCGCAAGAAGCGCGAGGGGTCCCTCTCGCCATCCGGGGGGACTTGTGTGGATGATCCGGACCCCCTCGCGCCGTTGGTCGGGGGGAGTGCGCGAGGGGATCCGGGTTCACAGTCCTTGACCTCGGTTTCGGGGTGCGTTTTGCGCTAGATCCAGCACAATTCCCACCCTGATCATGAAAGCCGCCCGCCGTGACGGCCAAATCCCGAGGTAGCTGAGTTCGGGCGCGGCGGTTCTGGTGTGGCGCGCGCTTCGGCGGGCCGGATAGCCTGCCGATATGTACATCCCCGCGCACTTCGCCGCCGATGACGACCTGGACAAGATCGCCGCCTTCGTTCAGCAAGCAGGCACGGCCGACCTGGTTACGTTCGACGGCACCCAGCCAGTCGCCACGCTGCTTCCGGTCATCTGGGAGCGACCGGAAGGCCCGCCAGGCGGGACCGGCTCGACTGGCGTGAACGGGTCAACCGACACGAATGTCACGAACGGCGCGACCGACACGAACGGCGCGGCGAGTACGAACAGCTCGAACGGTGCGAACAGCGCGACCGGTACGAGCGCCTCGAGCGATGCAAACGGCCGGACTGGCCACGGAAGCGCGTCGACCACCGACGACGAGGACGCGGGAGCGGCACCGGGGTACGGGCGCCTGCTCGGGCACATCGCCCTGAACAACCCGCAGTGGAGCACGGCGCAGCCAGGAGTTCCTGCGCTGGCCATCGTGCGAGGGCCGGAGGCCTACATCTCGCCTTCGTGGTACCAGAGCACGCGCGAGCATGGCCGGACGGTTCCGACCTGGAACTATGTGACCGTCCACTTCACCGGGCCGGTCACATTCCATCGTGATCCCGACTGGCTTCGCGACATCGTGACGCGGCTGACCGAGAAGTACGAGGAGGGCCGCGAAGGCCGCTGGTGGGTGAACGACGCGCCGGAGAAGTTCATCGCCGGTCAGCTCCGCGCGATCGTCGGCGTGGAGATGGCAATCCAGCGTGTCGAGGCGAAGAGCAAGCTCTCCCAGAACCGCACGCCGCAGGATCGGGTGAACGTGATCGCTGCGCTGCGCGCCGAGCCTGGAGCCGGGCCGCACGCGATTGCTGAACTCATGGCTGAGCGCCAGGAAGCAGAACGCCAGGAAGCAGAACGCCAGGAAGCAGAACGCCAGGAAGCAGAGCGCCAGGAAGCAGAGCGCGAGGAGTCTCCAGGTAACCGCTGACGAACGGCACCACCTGGGTGCTCATACTTCGCCTCTCGCCTGCCTAACCCGGGCGCAGGTCACCCCGCTGGGGTGATCCTGGCTGCCAGACGCGCATCGATACTGGGTGCGGTGACGCAGCCTGGTGCCGACCCGCTCACTTTGCTCCGCTCGCGCCAGTACCTGGTCCTGCTGGCCTTCGCGGTCCTCATGGGCGTTCCCGTGTCCGCGGTGGCTTACCTGTTCCTCGCCCTAGTCGGATACCTGCAGAAGGAACTCTTCGTCCACCTCCCGCACGGGCTTGGCTTCGCCTCGGCCCCGGCCTGGTGGCCGCTGCCCGTGCTCTTTGCCGGCGGAGTCCTGGCCGCGCTGGGCATCAAGTACCTCCCAGGCCATGGCGGGCCATCGCCGGCGGACGGCTTCAAGCTGCACCCGCCGCCGCAGGCCGCGCAGCTTCCCGGCGTGATACTCGTGGCGCTGGCAACGCTCGCCTTCGGCGTGGTGCTCGGCCCGGAGATGCCGCTGATCGCGACTGGTGGCGGCCTGGCGCTGCTGGCCACCAGGCTCGCCAAGAAGCCGGTGCCGCCTCGGGCCGCCACGATGTTCGCGGCCACCGGCAGCTTCGCCGCGATCAGCGCCTTGTTCGGTTCCCCGATCCTGGGCGCCTTCCTGTTGATGGAGGCCTCAGGCGTCGGTGGTCCGATGCTCAGCTTGGTGCTGGTGCCAGGGCTGCTGGCCTCCGGCGTCGGCTCGCTGATCTTCATCGGCCTGAACGCGTGGACAGGGCTCGGCTCGTTCTCGCTCGAGATTCACGGGCTGGCAGCTGTCGGTGCGCCGGGGGCGGGGGAGTTCGGCTGGGCGATCGTGATCGGGCTGGTCGCCGTGCCGCTCGGGCTCGGGATCCGCAAGCTCGGCCTGTGGCTACGCCAGTTCTCGGTGCCTCGTCCGCTGCTGGCGCTGCCTGTCGTCGGCCTGGTCGTTGGCGGGCTGGCCATCGCCTATCACGCGGAGTCGGGCAAGCCAGTGAGCGACGTGCTCTTCTCCGGCCAGTCCGCGGTCGGACCGGTGGTCATGCACGGCGCGACTTACGCGATCGGCACCCTTGTCCTGCTGATCGCTTGCAAGTCCCTGGCCTACGGCGTCTCGCTGAGCAGCTTCCGCGGTGGTCCGACGTTCCCGGCGATCTTCGTCGGCGCCGTGCTCGGGCTCGCGTTCTCGCACTTGCCGGGCCTGAATCCCATCGCGGGGGCTGCGATGGGGATCGGCGCGATGTGCGTGGTGATGCTGACCTTGCCGCTGACCTCGGTGCTGCTGGCGACGCTGCTGCTGGCGTCCGATGGCCTGCGGGTCATGCCGCTGGCCATCGTGTCCGTTGTGGTCGCCTACGTGGTGGCGGCGCGGCTTACCCCGCCGGACAAGTCATCGCCTCCGGACACGCCCGCGCGGGCCGACTTGTCACCTGCCACTACCTCGGCGCGGACTGGCTCACAGGGCGGCTAGCTCGTCGGTCAGGTCGTCCAGGCCGAGTGCGCCGAGCGAGAGCGCGGCCATGTGCCAGGACTTCAGGTCGAAGTCGGCGCCCCGGGCGGCGTGGGCTGCGCGGGCCGCGGTCCTGCCGTCGAGCCAGGCCCGCTCGCCGAGCTTGTAGCTGATCGCCTGGCCCGGCCCGCTCAGGTAGCGGATGATCTCGCTGGCCAGGAACGCCCGTTCGCGGCCGCTGTTCGCGCAGAAGAACTCAAGCGCGAGGTCAGGGGTCCAGGTCTGGCCGGCGCCAAGCGGGGAGTCGTCAGGGACCTTCAGCCGCAAGTGCATGCCGATGTCGATGACGACCCTGATCGCCCGCATGTTCTGGGCGTCGAGGTAGCCAAGCCGGGCGCCCCGCAGGTGCAGGTAGCCGAGTTCGTCCATCAGCCGCTCGGCGTACAGCGCCCAGCCCTCGCTGCAGGCACTGACACCGCCGACGGTCGTCTGGTACGTCGACAGCGAGCTCGACAGGTAGCGCCACTGCGCCATCTGCAGGTGGTGGCCTGGAACGCCCTCGTGATACCAGGTGCTGACCAGACCCCACAGCGGGAACCTGGTCTGGCCAAGGGTGGGCAGCCAGGTGCGGCCCGGGCGGGAGAAGTCCTGCGACGGCGCGGTGTAATACGGCGCCGCGGCGCTGCCTGGCGGGGCGATCCTGGCCTCGACGGTCTTCAGTGGCTGTGCCAGGTCGAAGTGCGTGCCGTCGAGATCGCTCATCGCCTGGTCCATCAGGCCCTGCAGCCACTCCCTGATCTCCTCCACGCCGTCGACGGCCTCGCCGTGGCTGTTCAGGTGGTGCATCGCCTCCTGGGCGGTCGCACCTGGCAGCACCTGCTGCGCCTCGGTCCGCATCTGCTCGCTCAGCTCGCGGAACTGCGACCAGCCCCAGGCGTACGCCTCCTGCGGGTCGATGTTCGCGCCGGTCCACCGCCGCGCGCAGGTCCTGTACCGCTCGGCGCCCACCCCGTCGGGAGTGCCTTCGGCCCGCTTCAGGTACTCGGCGCGCAGCCACTTGCCGAGCGCGCCGATAGCCGCGCCGGCCGACTTGGCGGCCTTGTCGAGCTCTGAGCGCAGCTTGTGCGGCACGTCCGCGGCTGCGGCGAACTCGTAGAACCAGCCGCGGCCGTCTGCGACCGCAGCCCACTCGGCGAGCTGGCTGCCGACCGTGGTGATCACGCGCGGTCCGGCGAACATCCCCTGCCGGGCTCCCTCCTCCAGGCTCGACCGGTACTGCTCCAGGGCCAGCGGAACCCGCGCCATCCGCCGGGCGATGGCCGCCCAGTCCTGCTCGGTCTCGGCGGGCATGTCGAGGAACGTGCCGCGGACCCGGTTCGGCGGGCCGAAGATGTTCGAGACAGCCCGCAGGTTCTCGCCCTGCTCGCTCATCGCGAGCCCGGCCTCCAGCCGCTCGCGCAGCAGCCGCGCGCAGCGCCGCTCGTCACCAGCGGGACCGGTCCCTGCCTCGTGCTCCGTCGCCTGGACCCCGCTCAGCCTGCCCAGCGTCGTGCGAGCGAGCTCGTCGAGCGCCTCCTGCCCGAGCGGCGAGAGGTCGGGCAGGCCGTCCTCATGCGGGCGAAGGCCCAGCGAGGTGGCCACCGTCGGGTCGAGGTCGGCGAGCTCAGCCACGTAGTCGTCGGCGACCTCGCGGACGATCCGGTGCTGGGGCAGGCCGGCATCCTTGGCGTCATCGGACATGGGACCATCCTGCCGCAAAAGCCTCGCCGCGGCTGGCCTCCTGGCGCTGCCGAGCGCTCCTGGGCGCCAGGTCAGGATCTTTTCCGCGTAACGGCTCCTCGTGCCTGGTCGCCTTGCTCAGGGCATCAAGCCGTGCAGCGGGAAGACCGCCTCGCGGGTCGCCATGATTGCCCGGTCGACCGGCTCGTCCGGGTCGTAGCCGTTCTCGAAACGCGGGTAGGTGGCGGGTGCCTGCTCTGTCATGAACTCCGGTGCGGTGGCCCTGGTGCGCCGGGCGACGTAGTCGCGCCAGGCAGTCGGGGTCGGCGTCGCCGGGTCCAGCGGTCGGCCGGCGGCCTCGGCGAGCAGGTGGGTCCAGGTGCGCGGCACGACCTGGACGACCTCGTAGCCGCCGCCGCCGGTCAGCAGCCAGCGCCCGCCTGCCGTCTCGTGCGCGAGCGCGTGGATGGCGGCATGCGCGGTCCGCTGGGCATCGATGGTGAGCTCCAGATTGGCCAGCGGGTCCATCCAGTGGGTGTCGCAGC
>JASHXW010000217.1 GCA_030043395.1 Streptosporangiaceae bacterium | reverse complement strand
CGGGCGTCAGCTGATCGCTCGTCATCATGCGAACGGCTTGCGGCGACAGGACGCCGGCGCCGTCCCGGAGAAGCATCCGCGCGAATGCGTGCATGTCGTCGACGGTCGAGATCAAGCCCGCTGCCCCGTCGCCGAAGGCAGGGGGCTGGCTCCACGCTCCGGCAGGCTCGTCGCGGACGACGAGGCCGTCTGGCGTTGGCATGTAGGCGGTGGCCAGGCGATCGGTGCTGGTGGTCCAGAACGCCGTGTCGGCCATGCCGAGCGGTTCGAGGATTCGCGTGCGCATCACCTCGGCGAACGGCTGGCCGGCTGCCCGCGCCGCGAGGACGCCGAGTACCGATGCGCCAGTGTTGTACATCCAGCGCTCCCCTGGCTGGGCCAGCAGCGGAAGGCTGCCGAGGCCGGCGATCCAGGTGTCGGGATCGGGCTGGCGCTCGGGTTCGGGCGGGCCGATGGTGCAGAGGCCGAGTTCCTCGCTCGCCGCGACCACCGGCCACGATACAGGCGCCATGAACATGTCGAGCACCATGCCGAAACCGAAGGTGAACGTCAGCAGGTCCCGGACTGTGATCGAGCGATTGGCGGGCACGGTATCGTCCAGCGGACCGTCCATCGCGACGAGCACGCGGCGGTCGGCGAGCTCGGGCAAGAGCCTGTCGACCGGCTCGTCCAGGCTGATCAGGCCCTCGTCCACGAGCGCCATGATCGTCGCGGCCGTGACCGGCTTGCTCGTGGAAGCGATACGGAACAACGAGTCCCTGGCAACCGGCGCGCCCCCGATGCTGAGCGTTCCGAGTTCCTCGACATGGACCTGGTCCCCGCAGCCGACCAGTGCGACGAGGCCGGGGATCTTGCCGTCGCCAACGTGCCGCCCGGCGACCTGGTGGATCTGCTTGATGCCTTCGGTGCTTAGCTTGCCGGCCACCGAACATAGGTTAGTCCTTGTGACTGAGCAGCCGATGCCGGAGCAGATCCAGGCGTGCGCGTTCTTCCTTTCCGATCACGCGGCGGTCGAGAACGGAAAGCTTTACGTCAACGGGGGGTTCTGGAACCAGATCTATAGCGCGACATATCCGGTCGCGCGGTCGTTCGGAGTAGCCGCGGTACTGCACATACCGTGGCGTCAGCATCACCAGGCTCACACGTTCGCCGTGACGTTCCAGGACGCAGACGGACAGGATCTGGCCGCCAGGTTCGAAGGCCAGTTCAGCGTCGGAACCTCGCCGACCATGCGGGTCGGCGACTTCACGGTGCTGCCGCTCGCCGCCTTCGTCACCAACTTCGTCTTCGACGACGCCGGTGACTACGCGGGGGTGCTCTCTGTCGACGACCGTGAGCTGGCGCGCTGGCGGTTCAGGGCGGTAGAGGCCCCCGAGCCGATAGCGGGGACGTCCGCGAGCCCAGGCTCGGGACCGCCGGCTGGCACGTGATGCACCCAGCCGAGGAGCTTGCCGCAGAGCGGGTGGCTGCCGCCCGGCAGCTCGCCGCGCTCGAGCGGGAGTTCGCCGCCATCGTGGAGGCTGCCAGCCAGGCCAACGCCGACGACGAGCACGACCCCGAAGGCGCAACGATCGCCTTCGAGCGTCAGCACATCGCGTCGCTCGTCGACCAGACGCGGGAACGACTCGCGCAGATCGATGCTGCCTTGCGCAAGCTGGAGGGCGGAACCTACGGCACCTGCGAGCGGTGCGGCCAGCCGATCGGCGCTGATCGCCTGGCCGCCCGCCCGTCAGCCGTGACCTGCGTCAGTTGTGCCGGGAGGCGGTGACGCCCATGGCGACGGTCGTCTCCTTCCACGCGCACCCTGATGATGAGGCACTGCTCACTGGTGGCACGCTGGCCATGCTGTCTGCGCAAGGTCACCGGGTAGTGATCGTCGTTGCCTGCGACGGGATCATGGGCGTGGCGACCAGCGGCGACGGCGCAGGCAGCAACGGCGCACTCCGACGCAGCCGCCTAGACGAGCTCAGGGACAGCGCTTCCGTGCTCGGCGTGGCCAAGGTCGTGCATCTCGGGTATGCCGATAGCGGGCACGGACCGGTCCTTTATCCCGACCCGCCGGACAGGCAGCGCTTCGCCCGGGCCGAAATCGGGGAGGCCGCCTCGAGGCTGGCCGGCTTGCTTCGTGGCGAGCGGGCGGACGTGCTGATCAGCTACCACCAGTCAGGCGGGAACGGGCACCGTGATCACGTTCGCGTGCATGATGTCGGAGTTCTCGCTGCGGACCTGGCGGGGACGGCGCGAGTCCTTGAGGCGACCAGTCCGCGAGAATGGCTCGCCCGGATAGTCCGGATACTCCGGCCGCTCCGGCTAATTGTCCGCTTTGAGATGAGCGCCATTCAGGCCGGGCCACCCAGGTCGGCGATCACCCATCGCCTGAACGTGCGCGCATACGCGCGACAGAAGCAGGCGGCCCTCGCGGCACATAAGTCGCAGCATGGCATCGGCCGGGCCGGGCGGGCAGTCTGGATCCTGGTGCGGCTGCCCGTCCCGGTCTTTGGCCTCCTGCTCGGCACCGAATGGTTCATCGACACCGGTGCGCCCCGAGCCGGCGATCGGGGCTTCGCCGGCCGGCTACTCGACGATGTCGGCCCTGGCCGGCCCGAAGACCGCTAGATGGTCCATCACTGAGAACGGATCCGCTGACCATTCCATGGCAGCCATCTGGGACCGGCTCCTTCGGCCCATCCGCCACCGGAACGCCTCGAACCGGCTCGTCCGCAGGGTAAGCCTGGCCAGTTCGCCAGAATCACCGCTGAGGCTGGACGAGGTTCTTTCCGATTCGAGGGCATCACCCGCACGAGCCTGAAACTCACCGTCCTCGGTCAGTACCGTAAGCAGGGCTGGGACCTGGAGCCAGTGCAGGAGC
The DNA here is from genome assembly GCA_030043395.1 of Streptosporangiaceae bacterium. The sequence continues at coordinate 1,095 of JASHXW010000217.1, read as the reverse complement.
CAGCCGGTGCACTCCCGGATAGCGGGGCTGTCACGCGCGCCTGGCAGGCTAGCCGCACTGCGGATGTCCTGCTCATGACTGGCCACGTCGATGACCGCGGGCCAGATCTCGAAGGCATCGATCACGGACTCGAACTGACCTGACGCCCGCTCCCACATTGCCAGCAGGTGCGGAACGGGCACGTCGGCGTGCCGTGCCACCTGCCCGGCCGTGTAGTCCTCGCTGGGAATCCCCGCGAGCCGGCCGGCCACGGCGTCATCCGCGATCGCAGCGAGATGGGCGAGCACGTCCCTGACCGCCCAGCCAGGACATGCCGGAACAGGCGCGCCGAGCGCCGCCTGGTCAAGACCGCTGACCAGGTCCGTGAGCCGCATGCGTGTCTCGCGGTACAGGTCAGCCAGGCTGGCTCCCGGTGCATCGCCCACGACTGAAACCTATGACCGCGACACGACAGAAACCAGGCCGGACAGGACATGCCGTCACTGCCTGGCCTCAGCCAAATCCGGCAATCAGCCGGACCTTCCGGTCGTCGGCGATGACGACTCCATGACCCGGCCAGACCGCGACTCCGACGGGAATATCCAGCTGAGCGCTGATGGCAGGGCCGCCGTCACCGCTGTCACCCATTCCTGCGCCGCCGGCGATGGTGTAAATATGGCCGGCCGTCATGGCCTGCCCGTAGTACGTACCCGTCCGCGCAGCGATCACGTAGAGCGCAGAGGGCCCGCTGCCAAAACCCTCGGCCTCGGTTATCAGGATGTTGCCCGACGAATCGACCGCAACGCTGCTGGGAGAGAAGGATGCCGTAATGGCTGGCTGGCCGTTCACGAAGGACTTTCCGCGACCGCCAAGCGTGTAGATGTCGCCTGCAGTCATCTGCTGGCCGTAGAAGGTGCCCGAGGCGCTGGCGATGACCTGGAGCCTCTCGGGCGTGGCGACGAGCACGTTGCCCGAGTTGTCGATCGCGATGCCGGCCGGGTTAAGCCTTTCCTCGCGCGCTGGAACGCCGTTGGCCTGCGAGCCGCCCCGGAGAACTCCGGCGATCGTGTAGATGTGCCCGGCACGCATGTGCCATCCGTAGAAGGTGCCGGTGCG
>JASHXW010000216.1 GCA_030043395.1 Streptosporangiaceae bacterium | reverse complement strand
GATCACCACCAGGGAGCTGGACGGGCTCGCCACTGGAACGCGCCTGATCTACTCGGTCTACAGCTACCGGTGGACGAACAAGCTGCCAGCAGGCTGACAGGGTGACCTGATTACCTGCGGCGGAATTCCGCGCTCAGCGGCAGGGTGCCAGTGCCGGTATTCCACATGTTGTCGGCGACGTTGACGGTGACACCCGGCGCAACGATCTGGTCGATGCGATCGAGCAGGTCGGCGGACAGGTGAATGCCGTCGGCAGCGAGATAGGAGTCCAGGTGTTCCATGGTGCGCGGGCCGATGATCGCGGAGCTGACCGCCGGATGATTGGTGACGAAAGCGACAGCCATCTGGATGAGGCTGATCCCTGCCTCGTCCGCCAGCGCTCCAAGGGCGTCGGCGGCGGCGAACTTCGCGGCGTTGGCGGGGCTGGCTGCGTCATAAGCGCCAGGGAAACGGCGCACCCGCGCGGCGGAGCCCGGCCCGCTGATTTCGCGGCCCTTGCGGTACTTGCCAGAAAGCCAGCCTCCGGCCAGCGGGCTGTAGGCAAGCACGCCCATTCCGTGCCGCAGGCATGTGGGCAGCACGTCGTACTCGATGGCGCGGGTGAGCATGGAGTAGGGAGGCTGCTCGGTGCGGAATCGCCCGAAGCCGCGCCGGTCGGCCACCCACTGGGCTTCGACGATTTCGGAGGCGGCGGTCTTCGAGGCGCCGAAGTACCTGATCTTGCCGGCCCGGACGAGATCGGTCAGTGCGCCGAGCGTCTCGTCGATGTCGGTGTCCCGATCGGGAACACCCACCTGGTACAGGTCGATCCAGTCGGTCTGCAGCCGGCGCAGCGAGCCCTCGACCGCCTCGGTCAGCCACCGCCGTGACGCTCCGCGGTGGTTCGGGTCGTCGTCGAGGAAAGGAACGCCGAACTTGACGGCGAGCACCACGTTGTCGCGCCTTCCGGCGCTCAGCGCTTCGCCGAGTATCAGTTCCGACTCGCCGGCTGAGTAGCCGTCGGCGGTGTCGATGAAGTTGATCCCGGCATCCAGCGCGCGGTGGATGATCTTGACCGACGCCTCGTGATCGGGGTTGCCGAAGGCGCCGAACATCATCGCGCCAAGGCACATCTGGCTGACGGAGATCCCGGTACGTCCCAGAGGCCGGTAGTCCATGACGGAACTCCTTCGGTCGCGGCGAGGCAGTCGCGCCAGGTCGCGTTAGGATGGAACTTCCTGGCAGGCGGAGAGCCTGTCCACTTGACTCTAGCTAATAACGGATAGCCTGTCCACTTAGATGCCAGCACAGCCAGACCAGGCCCCGTCGCCAGCGAGACGCGCCGACGCCGAGCGCAACCGCGACAAGATTCTCGCGGCCGCGCGCTCCGCTTTCGCCGACCACGAGGCTGAGGTGTCGATGGCCGAGATCTCGCGGCGCGCGGGAGTCGGCATGGCGACTTTGTACCGCAACTTCCCAGGCCGCCGAGAGCTGCTCGAGGCGCTGTATACCGATGAGGTCGATGCGCTCTGCGCCGCCGCGCAAACGGTCGACGGCGAGACCCCGGGAGCGATTCTCGCGGCATGGCTGCAGCGGTTCTTCATTTTCATCACCGGCAAGCACCCGATCGCCTCCGAGCTGCTGAAGCACACGGACAGCAGCAATCCCATATTCGGCGACAGCCGTAGCCGGGTGCTGGCCGCCGGCCGTCCGCTTCTCGCGGCCGCGCAGCGCGCCAACGAGGTCCGCCATGACCTCGACCTCGAGCAGGTCTTCGACCTGATCGTCGCCATCGCCGCGATCCGGGGCGACCCTGATTATCTCAAGCCGATCCTGCGAACCGCTCTTGACGGCCTGCGCCCCCCGGCCGAGGCAGTGCCCACGCCAGAACAGGCCGGCCGTGATCGGCCTGCGTCAACCCGCGAAGTTGCGCTCGAAGACTAGGCGCAGTCCGATCAGGGTCAGCCACGGCTCGTAGGCGTCGATCTCCTCGACCTCGTCGATCACCAGCGGCGCCAGCCCTCCGGTAGCGATGACGGTGACGGCGTCCGGGTCGTCAGGTGACAGCTCAGCCGACATCCGGCGGACGATGCCCTCGATCTGGCCGGCCACCCCGAAGATGATCCCTGACTGCAGGGCGGCGACGGTGTTCTTCCCGATCACCTTCGGCGGCCTGGTCAGCTCCACCTTGAGCAGCTGAGCGGCTCGCCTGCTGAGCGCATCCACCGAGATCTCGATCCCCGGCGCGAGCGCGCCACCGACGAACTCGCCATCGGCGCTGATCGCATCGAAGTTGGTCGACGTGCCGAAGTCGACCACGATGGCGGGACCGCCATAGAGATGGACCGCGGCAGCCGTGTTCATGATCCGGTCGGTGCCGATCTCCTTGGGATTGTCATACCGGACCGACACGCCCGTCCGCACCCCTGGCTCCACGATCAGCGTCGGTGTCTTGCTGTAGTACCGGCCGAGCATCTCCCGCGTCTCGTGCAGCACCGACGGAACCGTCGAGCAGATCGCAATCCCGTCCAGTGCCGACCTGGCGAGCAGCTCACTCTGCGACAGCAGGCCGCGCAGGGTCACGGCGAGCTCGTCCGCGGTCCGCACCGGATCCGTGGCGATCCGCCAGTGGTCGACGACCTCCTCGTCGTCAAACACGCACAGGACAGTATTCGTGTTTCCGACATCGATCGTGAGCAGCACTCCAGCCATCGGCCATCAGCTCCTTACGCGCCACTCACGGCCAGGTCGAGCCCGATATCCAGCGCCCGGGCGGAATGCGTGAGCGCCCCCACCGAGAGGAAGTCCACCCCAGTCGCGGCGACCGCCCGGGCATTCCCCAACTGCAGCCCCCCGCTGGCCTCGAGCAGCGCCCGCCCACCGACCAGCGCGACCGCCTTGGCAATCTCCTCCACCGTGAAGTTATCCAGCAAGATCAATCCCGCCCCAGCCGCAACAGCCTCCTGCACCTGCTCGAGCGTGTCGCACTCGACCTCGACCGCAATGTCAGGCGCCAGCTTCCGCACCGCGTCGAACGCTGCCGTCACCGAGCCAGCCGCAGCCACATGGTTGTCCTTGATCAGCGCCGCGTCGGACAGCGACATCCGGTGATTGACCCCGCCCCCGCACCGGACCGCGTACTTCTCCAGTGCGCGCAACCCAGGCAGGGTCTTGCGCGTATCCCGCACCCGCGCCCCTGTCCCGGCAATCGCATCGACCCACTGCCTGGTAACAGTCGCCACCCCCGACATATGACACAACAAGTTCAAAGCCGTTCGCTCAGCCGTCAGGATGTTCGCGACGTTCCCCTCGACCGTCATGAGGACCTGACCCGCGCTGACTGTGTCTCCATCGCTTGTGTGGCGGACAGCCAGCGTTGACAAAGCTTCGCCGCTTCTGTGGGAGCGCCCCTCGGCCAACTCGAAAACGGCCTCAGCCACCAGAAGACCTGCGACCACGCCAGGTGACCGAGCGACTATTTCTGCTCGCCCAGTCGCTGCGGCAGGGATGGTCGCAGCCGTCGTGACGTCCGGCCCTCCAGCAAGATCCTCGGCCAGCGCCGCACATATGACCGCAATCACGACAGCTGGATCGAGTCCCACCCCAACCAGCCCGCGCTCCACCGCAGCCGAGAGCTCAGTCATCCGCGACCCCTCCCACTGAACCTTCACGCAGAGGTTCGAATCGCTCGTCTATCCCGTCAACCAGACTCCCTGCCGGATGGGCACCGATCTGGGCCACTGCGTTCTGCAGAGGCCCAGATTGCGTGCCTGTCCGGCCCGCCTCTGCCTGGTTTTCCGCGAGACGCACGACCAGGTGCCCCAGCCACTCTTCGGAAGATTCAGGGAAGTCTTCACGCCAGTGGGAACCGCGGGTTTCGGTTCGAAGGGTCGCGCTTGCTACGAGAGCGGAGGAGACGAGGTGGAGGTTCGTCGCCTCCCATGCTTCGAGGCTGGGCTTCGCTGACTGCTGGGCGGCTAGCTCCTTGAGCTCTTGAGCCGCTCGGGTTAGGCCTGGGCCGTTGCGCAGGACGCCGGCCAGGCGGGTCATGAGCTGCTGGATCTGGTCTGTCGCTGATGGGTCCAGCAGGGCTGGCGTGCGGGTGTCAGGGGCCGGAGTCGCTGGCTGTGGCTGGTGTCTTGCCAGGTCTTCGGCTATGCGCTCGGCGAAGACCAGGCCTTCGAGGAGGGAGTTGCTTGCCAGGCGGTTGGCGCCGTGGACGCCAGTGCATGCGGCTTCGCCGCAGGCGTACAGGCCGGGAAGCGCGGTCCGGCCCCAGGTGTCGGTCCGCACGCCGCCGCTGGCGTAGTGCGCTGCCGGGACTACCGGGATGGGCTCTGTGACCGGGTCGATGCCGTGCTCCAGGCAGCTTGCCCGGATGGTGGGGAACCTGTTCTCCCAGGTCTGGGCGCCGAGGTGACGGCCGTCGAGGTAGACGTGGTCAGTGCCGGCCTGGGCCATCGCGTTCATGATCGCCTTGGCGACGACGTCGCGGGGCGCGAGGTCGGCGAGGGGGTGCTGGCCAGTCATGAACCGGCGGCCGGACGAGTCGATCAGGAACGCGCCCTCGCCGCGGACCGCCTCGGAGATCAGCGGCTGACGGCCGCGGGCGCCAGGGCCGAGCCACAGCACCGTCGGGTGGAACTGCACGAACTCCAGGTCGGCGACCTGCGCTCCGGCCCGCATGGCTATGGCTACGCCGTCTCCGGTGGACACCGGTGGGTTGGTGGTCGCCGAGTAGACCTGGCCCATCCCGCCAGTGGCGAGCACGATAGCCGGGGCGTGGACCGCGCCGACTCCGTCGTGCTGGCCCTCGCCGATGACATGCAGGGTGAGGCCCGCTACCCGGCCGTCCTCGCTGAGCAGCAGGTCCAGGGACATCGCGTGCTCGATGACGTCCACGCCGACGCCGTCCTCGGCGCCAGCGCCAGCCTCGGCCAGTGCGCACAGCAGCGCGCGGGATATCTCCGCGCCGGTCGCGTCACCGCCCGCGTGCACGATCCTGCGGCGCAGGTGGCCGCCCTCGCGGGTCAGCGCCAGCACGCCGCCAGCGTCGGAGTCGAATTTCGCGCCCAGCGCGATCAGCCGCCGCACCGCGTCGGGCCCGTTGGTGACGAGGGTGCGAACCGCGTCCACGTCGCAGACCCCGGCACCGGCGACCAGCGTGTCCGTCATGTGCTGCTCGGGCGTGTCCCCTGGCCCCAGCGCGGCCGCGACGCCGCCCTGAGCCCAGCGGGTCGATCCGTCGTCGAGCAGCGACTTGGTGACCAGCAGGACGTTGGCATCGGGAAGTTCCGCGTGCACGTTCAGGGCTGTGGTGACGCCAGCGACTCCCGAGCCGATCACGACCACGTCGGCGGTCCTTATCCAGCCGGGAGGCGGGGCAAGCAGGCGGCGCGCGATCACGACGGTGATCCGATGGTGAGCGCCACGTTGTCGATCAGCCTGGTCGTGCCGACCGTAGCCGCCACGAGCAGCAGGGCCGGCCCGATGTGATCGGGACCGACTTCGGCGAATGTCTGGGGGTCGGCAAGCGCCAGGTAATCGGTGACGAGCGGAGGATCCGCCTTCTCCGCCGGCGCCAGCTCTGCTTGCGCCGCGGCCAGGACTTCGCAGGACCCTTCCGCTGCCACCGCCTGACCAGCCCATAGAGCCCGGGACAGCGACAGCGCGGTGGCGTGCTCGGCAGCGGACAAGTAGGCGTTCCGGCTCGACAGGGCCAGCCCGTCAGGCTCACGAACCGTGGGGACGGATGCGATCCGTACGGGCAGGTTCAAGTCCAGCACCATCCTGCGGACCGTGGCGAGTTGCTGGGCGTCCTTTTCCCCGAACACCGCCACGTCCGGCTTGATCAGATTGAACAGCTTAAGCACCACCGTGAGCACGCCGTCGAAGAACCCCGGCCGGTACTTTCCTTCCAGCACCTCGCCCATCGGCCCTGGGCTGACCGTGATCAGCTGCCTGGCCGGGTACATCTGGTCATGGCGCGGCACGAAGACGAGGTCCACTTTCTCCTGCGCGCAGACGGCGACATCGTGCTCAAGCGTTCGCGGGTAACGGTCCAGGTCTTCACCTGCCCCGAACTGCAGCGGATTGACGAACACAGATACCACGAGCGATCCGTTTGCACCGGAAAGCTCGTGAGCCCGCCGGAGCAGGGCCCGGTGGCCCTCGTGCAGCGCGCCCATGGTCGGCACCAGGACGACAGGGGAGCGCAGTGTGGCGCGGGCGGCAGCCAGGCCCGTCCTGGTCCTGGCCAGCATGGGAATCACTGGCTCGGCCCGGAGAGCACGCCGAGCAGCCGCTGGGCATCGCCGGCCGTCAGCCGGCCTGCGGCGATCGCACGGTCGGCGGTCAGCCTGGCAAGCGCCCGGTAAGCGGCGAGCGTGTCCGGTGCCTGCGTCGCCAGCACATCCACGTGCGCGGCCACGGTCTCCGCGTCGCCCCTGGCCACCGGGCCGGTGAGCGCTCCGTCGCCGAGCGCGAGCACGTTCTCCAGCGTCGCGTACAGCAGCGGGCCGAGCATGCGCGCGGGATCCGGCACGCCCGCTTCACGCAGCAGGTCACTGGCGGAGGCGACCAGCGTAACCAGGTGGTTCGCCGCGCTGGCCAGCGCCGCGTGGTACAGGCCGCGGTCCTCCTCGGCGATGAACACCGGCTCGCCGCCCATCTCGACGACCAGGGCCTCGGCAACCGACCGCAGTGGCTCGGGCGCCGTGACGCCGAAGCAGATCCCGGTCATCTTGTCGGCGTCGTCCGGTCGGCCCGTGAAGGTCATCACCGGATGGAGCGCGAGCGGCAGCGCGCCCCGGCGGGCGGCAGGCTCGAGTACCGCAATGCCGTGCCGCCCGCTCGCGTGCGCGACGAGCCTGCCCTCCATCGGCGCTCCGGTCGCGGCCAGGCCGCTCACTAGCCCGGGCAGCACGTCGTCAGGGACGGTCAGCAGCACCAGGTCGGCCTTGGCCATCACCTCCCCTGGCGGCGCTACCACCGCCTCGGGCAGGCTGCGGGCGATCCGGCTCAGCGACGCCTCCGACACGGCCGACGCGGCCACCACGCGGTGGCCAGCCCTGGCCAGCGCGACCGCCATCGCCGTTCCTGCCCGGCCGGCCCCGACCACTCCCACCGCCAGCTGAGCGGGATGCGGCGGCTCGGCGGGCGTCGGCCCCCGCTTAGTGGTGCCGGCCATGCTGGCCGTTCGGCGAGTACATCTCGTCGTCATCTTCCGGCGGCTCGGGAGCGCGGCAGCAGCGTTCCAGGTAGAGCGCGGCAGCTACCAGCGCGATGGCGGCCACCGCGGTGAAGGTCGCTGCAAGCGCGTCGTGCCTGGGTATCGGCCTGTTCAGGTAGGGCAGCGTGTAGATCGCGGCGCCGATGGCCAGGCCGCCGAAGACCGACGCCGCGGTGGAGCTCGCCTTCGCCAGCGCGACCACCCTCGGCACGGCCATGGGCTGAATCGGCTTGACGCCTGGCCGGCCGCGCAGGGAGCCGTGCAGCCGGGCAGCTATGTTGCGGCCGAGCAGGAACTCGCCGATCGCGAGTAGCGCGAGCGCCGGGATCGCCGACCACGGCAGCGGCGCCATGGTCGGGAACTCCGCCCTGACCGCGATCCAGGCAGCCAGGGCGCTGAACGCGGCGATGATCAGCAGCGACCATGCCTTTGTCGGCTGCATTAGTCCGCATCACCTCTGGTCATCGCTCACCGGCCCGGGTTGGCGGCTCCGCGCCGTCGATCCTGAGCTTAGGCCCGGATAGCCGGGTCACGCCCTGCGTCCCTGCCTCTGCAAGCAGGCTAGCCACCGGACCGTATCCAGGCAGCACGGCGGCCGGGTCGAGGTCGAGCCACGGGGCGAGAACGAAGGCGCGCTCGTGCGCGCGCGGGTGCGGCAGCGTCAGGTCGGGATCGTCGCTGATCTCCGCGCCGCAGGCGATGATGTCGATGTCGAGCGTCCGCGGCCCCCATCGCCCGGCCCTGACCCGGCCGCACGCATGCTCGATGGCCCGGGACAGCTGGAGTATCGAGCGGGCCGGCAGCGCGCTCGTCGCGAGCAGGACGGCATTGAGGTAGCTGGGCTGCTCGGGACCGCCTACCGGGGCGGTCTCGTAGACCGCGGAGACGGCTGGGTTCACCAGGCCAGGACCAGCCAGCGGGTCTGAGAGGACCAGGCCGTCGATACCCGCTTGCAGGTAGGCCAGCCGGTCGCCCAGGTTGCTGCCCAGGGACAGCACGACCTGGCGCGGCTCCGCCGGCGCCTGGTCCTCCTGGGACGTGCTCATGGCCGATCCCGCCGGATGGTCACCGTCACGTCGCTCAGCGGCACGCCGACCGGGGCGTGCGGCTTGTGCACCGTGACCTCGACCGCACGCACCCTGGCGTCGGCGAGGCAGGCCGTGGCAAGCCGGTCGGCGAGAGTCTCGATGAGGGAAACGGGATCCCCGGAGATGATGTCAGCCAGGCGCCCGGCGAGCTGGCCGTAGTCGACCGTCAGCGTCAGGTCGTCTGCGGCGGCGGCCGGCCGCGTGTCCAGCCAGAGCACGGCGTCCGCGGAGAACTCCTGACCCTCAGCGCGCTCGGCGGCGAGCACCCCGTGGTACCCGAAGCCGCGCAGGCCCACGAGGCTGATCCGGTCGGCGCCTTCGGGGCCCCCGGGGTCGCCGCCCGGACGCGAGCCCGTCACGGCACTGGCTCCTCGCGCCACCTCGCGGCTACCCGGACGGCGTCGGCGTTGCCGGGGACAGCGTGCACCCGGACGCACCAGGCCCCGTTCGCGGCCGCGAGCGCCGTCAGGGCAATCGTCGCGTCGTCGCACTCGGTGAACGGCCTGGGCGCGTCATCCGTACCGAGCAGCCTGCCGATGAACCGCTTGCGGGAGGCACCGACGAGCACCGGAAACGGCGCCGCGGGGTGCGGCAGGCAGGAGATCTCGCCCAACCTGGCCAGCAGGGCCCAGTTGTGCGGGGGCAGCTTGGCGAACCCGAGACCCGGGTCGACGATGAGCTGAGCTGGATCGACGCCCACCGCGATCAGCGCCTTAATCCGGTCGGCGAGCTCGCCCGCGACCTCGGAGACGACGTCGGCGTAGACGGCCCTGTCCAGCATGTCCACGCTGTGGCCCCGCCAGTGCATGACGACATAGGGGACGCGAGCCCGAGCGACCAGGCTCGCCATCTCGGGGTCAGCGAGCCCGCCGCTCACGTCGTTGACCATCCGGGCCCCAGCCTCGAGCGCACGCTCGGCCACGCTGGCGCGCATCGTGTCGATGCTGACGACCAGGCCCTCGGCGGCCAGCGCGGCCACGACCGGGGATATCCGGCTCAGCTCCGTTTCCTCGCTGATCCGCAGCGCCCCTGGCCTGGTCGACTCGCCGCCGACGTCGATGATGTCCGCGCCGCTCGCGGCCATGTTCCTGCCATGAGCGATCGCGTCTTCCGCGGAGAACCACTGTCCCCCGTCGGAGAAGGAGTCCGGCGTGACGTTGACAACGCCCATGACCAGGCACCTGTCCTGCGTCGGCAGGCCGGGCGGACTGGCGGGAACACCGGGCATGGGCGTCAATCTACAAGCTTCGCGCTTGGGTGATGCCTGTCGCTGTGGTTACTCCGCCGGGCCCGGCTGATGTGCCTGCGGTTGCGGCGCCCGGCCCGACCGCTGCGGCAGCAGGAAGTCACGGATCCTGCGGCCGATCCTGCGCACCTCGAAGGTCGGCCAGACCAGGAACGCCTCGGCTTCCAGGGTGGCCAGGCCGATCCTGATCGCGTCCCAGGGCTCGGGGAAGACCAGGAACCTGGGCTTCCACTCGGGCGCGAACTTCGCGTTGAACTTGTACAGCGACTCGATCTGGAACCAGCGCGACAGGAACAGCAAGATCCGCCGCCACAGGCGGAGCACAGGCCCTGCGCCGATCCGCTCACCCCGCTCGAGTGCCGCGCGGAAGGCGGCGAAGTTCAGCGAGATCCGCTTGATCCCCATCTCCCTGGCGGCCTTGATCGTCTCGACGATCATGAAGTCGTTCAGCCCTGGCTGCGCGGACCGGTCCCGGCGCATCAGGTCAAGTGACAGCCCGTCAGGTCCCCACGGCACGAAGTGCAGCAACGCGCGCAGCGTGCCGTCCTGGGTGGCCGTCGCGATCATGCACCGGTCGTCGCCGTCACCGCCGATCCGGCCGAGGGCCATCGAGAACCCGCGCTCTGTCGGGTTCCCGCGCCAGGACTCGGCCTGCCTGGTCAGCCTTGCCAGCTCCTCAGGCGGCACGTCGCCCAGCCGGTGCAACTCGGCGACATAGCCGGCCTTAACGACCCGGTTCACCATCTGCCGGACGTTGCGCATCGCCCGGCCCTCCAGCGAGAAGCTCGCTACCTCGACGATGGCCTCGTCGCCCAGTTCGAGCGCGGTCAGGTCGCCTTCGCGGCACCACACCTCGGCACCATGCTCGCTGCACCCAACCACAGCAGGGACCCAGGCGTGCCGGGCCGCGGCGTCCAGGAACGCCCTGATCGCACCAGGCCACGCCTCGCAGTCGCCAATCGGATCGCCGCTGGCGAGCATCACCCCGGAATGCACCCGGTAGCCGATGCAAGACTTCCCCGACGGCGACCACATGACGCTCTTGTCGTTACGCAGGGCGAAGTAGCCGAGCGAGTCCTGGTCCCCGTGCTTGTCGAGCAGCGCCCTGATCGAGGTCGCGTCCGCGGTGCCGAGCCTGCCCTCGGGCCTGGCCGGCCGCAGGAACAGGTAGGCGGTGATGATCACCGTCAGGAAGCCGAGGGTACCGGTGATGGCCTGGAAGAGGTCGTCGCGTCCCTCGTTGAGGAAGATCATCTGGGTCGGCGGTGAGGCACCGACCAGGCCGTAGGCAACCGCCTGCACCCGCTCGGGGAAGGTGAAGTTGGTCGACAGTCCGCGCAGGGCGATGAAGGACAGCCCGATCGCCAGGTCGGCGACCAGCAGGGTGGCGAACGTGCTCAGCGCCCGCCACCGCGTGCGCGGGTCTCCGGTGGCGTAGAACTGGCCGCGGAAGTAGAACCCCGTGACGATCGCCCCGATCACGGCGACGGACACGATCCCGACCCCGATCATCGCCGCATTGTGATGGCGGGCAAGCATGACGAAGTGAGCGAGGCTGACTGCGGCGCTGATGATCAGCAGCACCATGACCTCCACCCACGCGCGGCGCTT
>JASHXW010000215.1 GCA_030043395.1 Streptosporangiaceae bacterium | reverse complement strand
CGAGCTCGGGTTGCTCGGCGTCGAGCTGCACATGGAGACGAGGGTCGTCAAAGTGGACGGCACCGGCCTGGTCGCCAGGGACGCCAGCGATGTCGAAACGCACTACGACGCCAACACCGTGCTGTGGACAGCGGGGGTGCAGGCGCCACCGCTGGCCGCCGCGCTGGCGAAGGTGACCGGAGCTGCGCAGGACAGGTCAGGCCGGATCGAGGTCAAGGGTGACCTCACCATCCCCGGGCATCCGGAAATCTACGTCGTCGGCGACGCGATGAGCCTGAACAACCTGCCTGGTGTCGCCGAGGTCGCCATGCAAGCCGGGTTCTACGCCGCCCGCCGGATCAAGCGCGAGGTCACCGGGCAGCCAGCGCCACGCCTGTTCCGGTACTACGACCTGGGATCGGCCGCGTACATCGCGCGCGGGCGTGCCGTCGTGGCGGCTGGGCCGCTGAAGCTGAGCGGCTTCGTCGGGTGGGTGTTCTGGCTGTTCATTCACATCGCGTTCCTGACCGGGTTCAGGAACAGGCTCGGCGCCATCCTGTCCTGGTGGGTGGCCTTCACCCGGGACGTCAGGCGCGAGCGCGCGTTTACCAGGGGAGAGGTGGGGCGCGTGCAGACGATCTACACCGACGTAAGGTCGGCTGCTGCGGGCACCTCGGCGCCTCGAAGCGACGGCCACTAACGGCACCGGCTCGGAAACGGCCAGCTTGTCAGGACTCACCTGACGCTGTAAGGTTATGCCTGACAAATTTGTCAGGATTAGCCTGACAGGCAGTTCAGGACGGAGTCGATCATGGCAGTCGCCGAGGAGACGCCCACCGCGATCGTGTGCTCGTTCTGCCTGAAGCCCACGTCAGATGTCACGACGATGGTTGCCGGACCCGGTGTCTACATCTGCAACGAGTGCGTTTCGCTGTGCGTGCTGCTGATCGAGAACAAGCCGGACGTCATGCCGGACGTTGCCACGCAAGAAGACGAGATGCCCGATGACATGCTGCTGTCACTGCTGCCCAAGATCGCAGCCGCCGGCGCCCAGGTCGACCGCCGCCTCGGCCTCTACGTAACCAAGGCCCGCGCCCGCGGCATCACCTGGACCAGGATCGGCGCGGCCCTCGGCATGACCCGCCAGTCCGCCTGGGAGCGCTTCTCCGGGGAGGAGTGAATCCCATATCTAGGCAGGATGAACCCCGACGAGATCGGCATCGACCTTGCGCTGGTCCGTCGACTGGTCACCGGGCAGTTCGGCCAGTGGGCGGCGCTGCCTCTCACCGAGGTCAACTCTGCCGGAACTGATAACGCGATCTACCTGCTGAGCGATGAACTCGCCGTCCGCCTTCCTCGCCGCTCCGTCCGGGAACGTCAGACCCATCTGGGCTACCTCGCCGGGCTCCTGTCCGCCGAGATCGATGACCGCACAGGCCGGCCGCTAACTCAACTCGACTTCGGCACCTGGGGCCATCCATTCGTATTCGCTGCGCTGACCGAGCCAGCCGTTGATGCTGCCGATCGCCCGCTCGTTGATCTGCCCGTCGTGGATGCCGAACGCCCGCCGAGGCGCTGCTGACTGCAGGAAGGCGATCGCTTCGGCGGTCTTCAGCCAGGACGCCTGCATGGGCACCAGCAGTGTCTCGACCTTCTCGTCGGGCACGTCAAGCGAGTCGCCCGGGTGATACAGGCCCCCCACCTGGAACCCGACATTGGGGCATGTCGTCTGGCCGGGCAGGACGGCGGCATGCCGGCCACCGTGCACCCTGACCTCGAATCCGGACACGCTGAAACAGTCGCCCGGCCGCACCGGCACGAACGGCACCCGGCTAATCTGTGCGCCCTCCGGCGCATACACCGGGACGCCCAAGCCCGCCAGACGCAACTCGTCGATGTGGTCGAAATGCTCATGCGTCACCAGCACAGCATCGGCGGCGACCAGCGCGTGCGGCTCGGACCAGACCCCTGGATCGATCACCAAGGCACGCCCGTCGAGGTCCAGCCGCACGCACGAATGCACAAATTTCGTCAGCCGCACGCTGCCATGGTGCCACGAGCGAGGGGCCGGCGTTGGCGACGACTACCGGGGCCAGATCACTTGACGAAACGCACCGGTGGGCATCCTCGACGTCAGGGTCCGTGCTGAGATCAGGGAACTCGGCGCGGATGGCACACTTGACCCGGACCTGGCAACCGCAGCACGGGAGACAGCCCTCGCGGCGCCGCCTTGGGACGATGGGCCGCTCTGGGTGCACTCCGACCTTCTTCCGGTGAACTTGCTGGCCTGCTCGGGAAAGCTCACCGCGGTCATCGACTTCGGCATCCTCGGAATTGGCGACCCGGCAGTCGACATGCTGCCGGCATGGGCCTGGCTCGCCGCTCAGACGCGCGACGCGTTCCGGGCCCAGGTCAATGTTGACGATGCGACATGGGCGCGGCCGCGGCTGGGCCTGGGTCTCGGACTCGGAGCCGTGCACTACTACCGGCGCACCAACCCCGTTCTCGCCGCCATCGGCGGGCATGCGATTAGCCAGGTCCTATCTGACTTCCAGCAACTACAGTGTGCCGGTGATCACGGTCGTTGAGTATGACGGTGCTTGGCCCCGGCGCTTTGAGGATTTGCGCGCCGAGTACGCGAAGGCGATGGCTGAAGCGGGGGTTCCCGTGATCACAATCGAGCACGTGGGGAGCACATCTGTTCCCGGCCTGGCGGCAAAGCCCGTCATCGACTGCGACATCGTGGTCCGTGAGGAGCACGTCGAGCCAGCGAGCGATGTGCTTGTGTCGCTCGGGTTCACGCCGGTGGGCGACCTGGGAATCCCGCTGCGCTGGGCGTTCGCCGAGCCCGCCCGCCTCGCGCGGACGAACACGTACGTGATCGTGGAGGGCTCGCTGTCCTTGCGGAACCACCTGGCACTGCGCGACACGCTCCGCGCCGACGCTGCGCTTCGGGATGAGTACGCCGCCGTCAAGCGGCAAGCCGGGATGCGCTCGGCGAATATCGAAGAGTATGGCGAGGCCAAGAGCGACGTGGTGCAGAAGATCCTCGCGGCAGGTGGCCTGACGGACGCAGAGCGGGAAAGCATCGCGATGGACAACACGGTGCCGTCCGATGAACAGAGCACCGGCTAGAGCCGGCCCGGTATACCGGACGACGATCGTCCGCAAATGCTTCTACAGTGCGGCTTGAGCGTAGTCGACTGCCGACATGGAGCGTGTCTTGAGCAAGTACGTGATCAAGCCTCTCGATACGCAGACCTGGGATGCGTTCGTCCGGCTGTGCGAGAAGCACAACGGCATGGGATTCGGCGGTTGCTGGTGCACATGGTTCCATCCGCGCCGCGCGGAGCAATATAGCGACGTCGAACCAGGACGGCCTTACAAGGAGCGCCTCGTCCGAGAGGGAAAGGCGCACGCCGCGCTGGTCTTTGACGGCGACGTCGCTGTGGGCTGGTGTCAGTACGGAACACCGGATGAGCTTCCCTGCATCTACCACCGCAAGGAGTACGAAGGCGGCCTCGTGTCGATGCCCGACTATCGCCTCACCTGCATCTTCGTCGACCGGAATTACCGCCGCCAAGGAGTCGCCGCCGCCGCGCTTGCCGGCGCCCTGGAGCTGATCGCGAGGGCAGGCGGCGGAGTCGTCGAGGGCTATCCGCATGACACAGCAGGGAAGAAGATGTCATCTACTTTCCTCTACGACGGCACTCGCAGCATGTTCGAGAAAGCAGGCTTCGCCTACGAACGTCCCAAGGGCAAGAACAACTGCGTCATGCGCAAGGTCGTCACATCTGCCCGTTGACCGGCGAGAACTATCAGGCCGGACTTCTGCGCAGACCTGCCGTGTCGGAGTTAGTCACCTCGGCCGCGGACCACGATGCCGTGGATCCAGCGCGCACTGCGATCGCCGCCGTGTTCCTGGGCAGCTTCACCTTCACCGGCACATCGCTTTGCGTCGTGGTCCCGTCACCCAGTTGACCGGCGATGTTGGCGCCCCAGGCGAGCACCGAGCCAGCCGAAGTCAGCGCGAGCGCATGGTAGCCACCAGCCGCGACCGCTGTGGCTTTCGTGTCCCGCGGCAGCTTCACCCTTACCGGCACATCGCTTTGCGTGGTGGTGCCGTCTCCCAGCTGACCGGCTAGATTGACGCCCCAGGCCAGAAGCGAGCCGGTCGAGGTCAGGGCCAGGCTGTAGCTGACACCGGCGGCGACGGCTGTGACCTGCGTCCCTTTCGGTAGCTTGACCTGCACCGGCACATCGCTGCTCTTGGTCTTTCCGTCGCCGAGTTGACCGTTTATGTTGTCGCCCCAGGACAACACCGAGCCCTTCGATGTCAGCGCCAGGCTGTGATACGCACCACCCGCGATGGCTATTACGTGAACGCCTCTTGGCAGCTTCACCTTCACCGGCACATCGGTGCTCTTGGTATTCCCGTCACCAAGTGCGCCTAGGCCGTTATAGCCCCAGGCCAGGACCGAGCCAGCCGAAGTCAGCGCCAGGCTGTCGAACTTGCCTGCGCTGATCGCGATCACCTTCGTCCCCTTCGGCAGCTTGACCGTCACTGGCACGTCGCTGCTCTTGGTGCTCCCGTCACCGACTTCGCCGTAGTTGCCTTCGCCCCAGGCCAGGACGGCGCCTGAAGAGGTCAGCGCGAGGTTGTGGTAGCCACCGCCTGCGATAGCGGTGACCTTCATCCTCTTCGGCAGCTTTGCTTCTACCGGCACATCGCTGCTGACCTTGTTACCGTCGCCAAGCTGGCCGTCTCCGTTGTAGCCCCAGGCCAGGACCGACCCGGTAGAGGTCAGCACCAGGCCGTCAAGGCCGCCACCGGAAACCTCGGTCACCTTCGTGCCCTCCGGTAGCTTGACCTTCACGGGCACGTCACTGTTGGTCGTCGTGCCGTCGCCAAGCTGACCGAATTCGTTGTAGCCCCAGGCGAGTACCGAGATTCTCTGGTCACGAGCAACCATCTCGAGCCTGCCGCAATTAGCAGCAGCTGCGGAGCCTTTCGGGTGTGAGCCGCCACTGCAGGCCGTTGCTAGCAGCGCCAGCGCGGCCCCTATGGCTGACAGACCGGCTCGCAGCCAGGCGGCCTGGCGACCATCGACGATTAGCACGTGCTTACTCCTGGGAAGAACGCTTCAGCCGAGAAGCGAGAGGTTCTGACTAAGGCCAGCATCACTGGCGTAGATCAGACCACGAGGCGAATTGCATGTGAGTTCCGTGGGAACAGTGGTGCCGGCGGAACAAAGTCCGCCTGCGGGCCCTACCGCCCGGAATTGGCTCGGCTTGCGACGATGAGCAGTGAGAGCATGCTTGCGTGCTCAGCTATCAGATAAGGCCAGCGACTGCCGAAGACGTCGAGTTCCTAGCCGACGTGGTGGTGCAGGCCACGCGAGCTCAGCATCGCCTACCGGACGAGTTCGACGAAGAGCAATGGCGTGCGGGCTTCGGTGAGTGGACCCTCGACGAGCTTCACGGTGCGATCCCCGACAGCGTGACCAGCGTGATCGAGGTCTGTAACAGGCGCGTCGGCAGGTTGCGGGTCGTCCGCACCGCTGAGCGCATCGAGTTGTGCGGCATACAACTGCTTCCGGACATCCAGCGTCAGGGCATAGGCACTGCGATCATCGAGGGCCTTCAGGCCGAGGCCGTGGTGGCCTGCATCCCTCTCGACCTGGACGTCGAGAAGGACAACCCAGATGCCCGCAGGCTTTACGAGCATCTCGGGTTTACCCAGCTAGGAGAAACTGCGGAGGAATACAAACTCCGATGGAATCCTGCCCCGCTTCTCGCCGACGGGGTCACCTAGGGCGATCAGCCCGCACGTTTGTTCGCGGCGTGCTCCTGCCATTCGTGCTTAGTCAGCGCGTACTCCACCTCACCGTGCTCGGAGCCTTCGATGGCGTCGGCGTCGGGTCCTGCGTAGGGGCTGGTCTGCACGAGGGTCAAGCCACACTTTTCCAGCACGCGCCGGGATCCCGCGTTGACCGTCATGGCATGTGCGAAGACTCGCTGGACGCCGAGGTCGGTGAACCCCATGCTGATCAGGGCTTGTGACCCCTCCGTGGCGTAGCCCTTGTTCCACGCAGACCTGCGCAACCGGTAGCCCAGGTCAACATCGGTGATGTCGCCGCCTGGACCGGGACGGAAGTGGAACCAGCCGAGGAACTCTCCGCTATCGATGGACTCTGCTGCCCACGTCCCGAGCCTGTCGAGCCGTTGGTAGACGGCCAGATGAAATGGGATGATCTCGTCTCGCAGTACGTCCCTTGGCGGCGGCCTGCCAAGATAGCGCATCACCTCCGGGTCACTGTTCAGCTCGAACAGGTCGTCGACGTCGTCCTCGGTGAACTGGCGAATGGCAAGCCGTGGTGTTTGCAGGATGATCGCCATCTCGCCAGTATGCCGGCCGTACCCGGCCGCAAGTCAGTCCCGCACGCAGTAGCGTCGCCTTAACAATGTCGAAGATGACAGTTCATTCCACGGCCGGGCGAACTCGCTCGGTGGTTTTCGCGTGAGCGAGCCCGTGCAGGTCCCACAGGAGATCGTCGATCGGATTCGCGCGCTATGCATGGCGCTGCCCGAGGTGACTGTGCGCGTCGATCCTTCGTTGACGAGAGCGAGGTCAACTGCGTTGTCCTTCGACATCCGGCGGAGGTCGTTCTGCTTGCTCGTGGCACGGGAGAACTCGGCTGGGAAGCCCGTCTCGCTGCTTGTACTGCGTGTCGACCCAGAAGAACGCGAGGTGCTGCTCTCCATCGGCCACCCGTTCTTCGCTTCGCGAGCCCACCGTGATCGCATCGTGGTGGTGCTTAGCCACGACACGGACTGGAAAGAGATCCGCGGGCTCGTGACTGAGAGCTACCGGATCCTCGCGCCCAAGAAGCTAATAGCGCTGCTCGATTAGCGCACACCTGTCGTTTGAGCTTTGACCTCGCCGCTCAAATGATGTCCAGCTTGCCGCACGAATTGCTCCATGAAGGCACACTCGGTCATACCGGCCATCTGATGCCACGACAGGAGGACATGTGGAGCAGCAGTGGGAATACCGCTCGGGCAGGTCAGGTGCTAACCGCGACCAGATAGCTAAGGAGCTCGTGCGGTGGGCAGAGGATGGCTGGGAACTGGCCAGTACCGTCTTTGACTCCGAGTCCGCTGAGATCATTTATTTCTGGCGGCGCCGCCACGGCTAGAAGTCCCGGACGAGCCCATTGCAGCTAGGCACGGTTGCATCAGGACGGCGCAGCCGCGTGCCCTAGACCACCTCCTGCGTGGCCGCGTCGCTCGGATCTACGTGCTGCTCTAGGGGAACCTCGGGAAGGGGTGCCTGGTCTTGCGCCGCGAGGGCCGCGCTCATGGCGCCGTAGTCAGTCGCCCAGTTGGCGTACAGGCTAATCAGCACAAGGTAGAGGACCGAGACGATCTGCCAGAAGTGGTTGGCAAAGGTGAACAGGCAGATGACGGTGACGATGCTGGCCGTCCAGACCCACATGGCAGTCAGGTGGACCTTGTACTGGGTGACCGGGTTGTACTCGAAGTCCTTGATGACGTGCTTAAGCCAGCTGTGGCCACGCGGAAGGGTCCTGCGGTTGATGGCGTCCACCTTGCGGTGGAGTAGCTCCATCTCCTTCAGCATGCGTTCCTCGAAGTCCTCGCTCATTTCCGCCCTCACTTGGCTAGGTGTTGCCTGGCCTGATTCGCTACCCTGTTCCGGCCGCTGCTGCGCCATTGTGGCAATAGTGGCCGCGTGCTGGCCATACCGGAGATCATCGTGATAAACATCGCATGGCACTCGGAGGTTTGGTGTCCCAGGCGACTAGGTGGTCTCCGTCTCAGCGTTGCGGCATCGCTGCGTCTGGAGCCTCGGTCGCCTTGCCCGGCTCTGCCGTCACGCCGCGCCGCATGAAGGCCAAGGCCACGCCTAGGACGACCGCCGTCACGATTGCGGTCAGGTGGCCCACGGCGGCAACGTGAAGGCTGGCGAGCCCGGCGAAGATGTGACTAACGAACACCAGGGCAGCGAAGACGGCCAAAACCGTGGCCCTGGTAAGCCAGGTACCGAACATGACCCCGACGACGATCGCGGAGACGACAACGTAGGACGGGCCCACATCTTGAATGTGTAGCCAGGCCCGCGGAAGGCTGCCGTGGTTCACCCGATAGGCGACAATCCCCTCGCTGACGCCAGTGCCGATCAGATGACCAGCTGCGCAGATGAGCGCCAGCCTTACGGTGCCGAGCGCGCGGTTAGCGCCGAACATCGTCAGCGCAATGGGCACCAGCCACACGAATGGCAATCCCGCAGGTAGGAGGGCGGAGAGCACGAGCGCAGGTACCGGGTGGTGGTGCAGGTTTGCCACGTTCGTGCTTGCCCAGTAAAGCAGTGCGACGGAGTCATGCTCCGAGAGCAGGGCGATCACGAGGCTGCCGATCGCGAAGAGGCCCAGGAACGTCGCTGCGGCGGCGTACTCGGAGGTGCTCTCGCGCATGCGGCGATAGTAGGACACGTTCATCCGGTGCTCGCCGAACTCAGCGGCCGACGTAGCGGGCCAGGAGAGGAATCAGGACCCTCGCGTCGGGGCTGCCCCAGCCCGTGGCCGGGTCCCAGCCGGGCGAGGCGGGGTAGCCTGTGATCGTCCCCTGGGGAAATGTCTCCGTGCTGCTTCCCGTGGTGATGTCGTGGAGGGCCTGGTGATAGCTGGTACTGCGGCCGATGCGATAAATGGCTGGGTTGACAAAGCCAAGGAGGCGGCCGGAGTACTGGTCAGCCAAGGCGATCAGGGCCGCCCACAACGGCGTGGCCGCGCTCGTCCCGGCGCCCGGGTAGAAGTAGTCCCTACCTCTGGAGCGGACGGCTAGCGTCATGCCAGTGCTGCCCGCAGCGTCCGCAGCAACATCGGGCACGCCACGCATCGCCCCGATCCCGGCGACTCCATCCTGGTAAGAGGGCCGGCCAAACAGGTGACTGAACCCGCCCCCAGAGGCCTGCTGGCTTGCGGCACCCGGCGGGGTGTGCCAGACAGTCTCACCGCGATAAGCGCCAGTAACACGGTCGGCATTCAAGGTCGTACCGCCGACCGCGAGCACGAGCGGGTCAGATGCCGGGAGCCCCACCTCCCTGACTGGGGTAGGAAGGCCGAAATTCGCGCACTGGGTGCTGGCCGCGCCGAAATCACCCGAGCTGGCGACCACTGTGACGTGGTGTTCGTCGTCTGCCTCGAGCGCTGAGTTCAGGCCGGCCGCCTCGGCCTTGGTAAAGCACTCCTCACCAAGGATGGCGCTGAGCGATACGACTGATCCCTCGGACAGGGCCAGCCGCAGCACGCTATCCACGGCAGCGATCCAGCTTCCGGGACCGGTCCAGCTCGGGATCAGGATCACGCGGATGGTTGCCTCCGGCGCGATCGCGTGCACGATCTCAACGTCCTCGACCTCCTCGAGGCCGGCGAGCCACGGCCGGGCTGACCCAGCCAGGCTGGTGTCCACCAGTAGCCGCGGAGCGGGCAGGCCGAAGACGGCGTCAAACAGCGCTAGGTCCTGGCGAATGTCGGTGACCTGCGGGCCGGGCGGCCGCGGGGGCGCGTTGGCGAACTCCATTAGCACTACGGTCTGGCCGCGTCCGTCAGTTCCCCGATCCAGCAGCGGCTGAAAGCCGTAGGCGACCCGCAGCTGCTGGGGCGTGAAGCAGGCGGACGCGTACTGGTGCTGGCATTCAGTGACAGCCGTCATGTCAGACGGGCCGACCGAATGCGTGGGCAACGAGCCTGCCGCCTGCGAGCTGCACCCGCAGGCTAGGGAAAGCATCCCCGCTGCGGCCACGACCGCTGCCGCCTGCAGCCACCGCGTGCGAGGATTCAGCCGGCGAAGGAGCGAGCGTCGCGCACCGGACATGGCGACTCCCATTTAGCCGGAATGATCCCCCTTAACGTACACCTTCGCACGATCCTTACTCACCGCCCGAGGCGTAGCTGACGGCGGAGAGTGACTTAGGTCACGAATCCTGGCGCCCACCCGGATGCGTCGAATTACCAGAGCGGGCCGGCCCACCCCTGTACCGGCCCCCGTACTGGCCGGCTCGCTCCTTACGAGGCGGATCAGCCTTCGTCACGCCGAGCTAAGGTGCTACGGAATCGATCTCCTCATGCATCACGGCGGCGGGCGAGCAGTGCGAACGAGTTTGGTAGGCGACCATCCCACGCGGCCGCGCTCACGCCGCCCATCCGCCAGAACGGTTCCGCGTACTCTTCCAGGCGAAGGACTTCCATGCCTGCCACTACAAGAGCGGTGACTACCTGACCAAGGTTCCACTGCCACTGGACCGCGCCGCCCGCCGGGAAGGTGTCGTTCACGAAGCTGCGGTCGAAGTAGCCGCGGTCCTCCCGGATCCGTGCCCGATCCTCGTCCCACGTCCACAGTTCACTGGCCGGGTGGCCCTCGTACATGAACAGGTGCCCCCCTGGCCGCATTAGCCGAGCCACCTCCCGCGCCCACGCCTCCAGGTCCGGCATCCAGATCAGAGCGCCCTTCCCGGTGTACACGAGATCGGCAGATTCATCGGCCACGGGAACACCGGGCACTGAGCCGAGGACATAACGGCAGGCCACTCCAAGTTCGTCCGCACGGCGCTGCGCCGCGCCTGCCGCGACACTGCTGTAGTCGATTCCCACGACGGACCTCGCGCCCGCCTTCACAAGAGCTACATCGTCCGTGCCGTTACCGCTCTGCAAATGCACGACCTTGGGCGCACCTCCCAGGATG
>JASHXW010000214.1 GCA_030043395.1 Streptosporangiaceae bacterium | reverse complement strand
TCGAGTTCGACATCGCCCATGGCCTCTTCCCCAATGGCGGTCGCCCGCTCACTGCCGAAGAACTTTGTGAGCACTACCCGGCATCTGATCGGGACAGGATCGAACAGTGCCGCATCCTCATTTGGGCGATGATTACCACGTGGCGCTGGGACCGGGATGACCAGTTGCCCAACGGGCGCTACTGGGCGACCGAGGGGCTGAGCCAGCTTCGGGAGGCTCTCCGTCGCGCGGGGCTGGATGTCGCCGATGACCTGGCAGAACGCCAGGCAAGATCGTCGTTAGGTTGCGAGGGGAGTACAACTTCTACCTCGTCGCCTTCATCGATCTGCGAGGAACCTGACTGAGCACTATTAGCGGCTTGGAGCGTCCACGCAGGCGACGCATCACGAGGAGGTTGGATCGATGGCAGATGCTCCTGCCGTACCGGACATGCGCCTGGAGCTTGTCCCGCTTCCGGTGTCAGATGTTGACAGGGCGAAGGCGTTCTACCAGCAGGCTGGCTTCGGGAATCTGCACGACACCCAGGTCACGGAGGCGATGCGGGTGGTTCAGCTCACCCCGCCCGGCTCGAGCTGCGCCATTGTCTTCGGCACTGGGATGGGCCCGATAACCGACATGGTCCCAGGCTCGGTCAAGGGCCTCCACCTCGTCGTAGAGGATATGGCTGCGACCCGGGCGGCTCTGACGGAGCGCGGGATCGAAGTGAGCGACGTCGACGACATGGGCGGCGTCCTCTACTCCTATTTCAGTGACCCCGACGGCAATATGTGGGCGCTCCAGCAATGGCCGGCTAGTTACCGGGGATAGCAGAGATCAGGCCGAACGCAAGCTTGGCTCGGGAGTGCCGTGCCAACGCGCTGAGCCGATGAAGCTACGGCGCAAAGCGCGCTGCGCGTGCCCTGTGCCCTGCTAGGTCACGAACACCCAGAAATGCGGTGACCCGGAGGACCCGTCGGCCGCGTAGTCCCCGCCGGCCGCGCAACTGCTCGCCTTGGCGCACGACACCGAGTTGACGGCGGCATACCCGGCCTTATCCAGCGCCCCCAGGCCGGGGACATTCGTCGCCCGGCCCCAGACGCCGTTCTTCTCGCTGATCACGAACCCCCTGGCACCGTGAGCCACGTCCTCGTAGTCCCCGCCGACGGCGCAATTGCCGGCCGAGGCGCACGACACTGAGTTGACGTCGGTGGACCGGCCCGTGGTTAGTGCCTGCAGGCCGGGTACGCCGACAGCCCGGCCCCAGACGCCGTTCTTCTCGCTAACGACGAAACCCCACTCGTACGGCGAGCCATAGTCCCCGCCAGCGACGCAGTTGCTTGCCGAACCGCATGACACGGAGCTGACGGCGGCGCTCCCGCCCAAGGTCCCAAGGCCGGGCACCTTGATCGCCTGGCCCCAGACGCCGTTCTTCTCGCTGACGACGAAACCCTGGCGATGATGCTGGTCGTCCGAGTAGTACCCGCCAGCGGCGCAGCTGCCCACTGCGGCGCACGACACCGACAACACCTGGGAGTTCCTGCCACCACTCAATGCCGCCAGTCCGGGCACCGCGATCGCCTGGCCCCAGATACCGTTCCGCTCACTAACCAAGAACCCCTGGCGACGATGCTGGTGGTCGGAGTAGTAGCCGCCGATAGCGCAGTTGCCCGCCGAGGCACACGACATCGAGCCGACGCTCGCGTCCCCCGCGTTCAGTGCCTCCAGGCCGGGCACCTCGAAGGCCTTACTCCAGCGGCCGTTCTGCTCGACATCGATGGACGCCTGCCGATGGCCCTCGCCGTCCTTGTAGTATCCGGCGGCCGCGCAGTGGCCCGGCGAGGGGCACGACACCGAGATGACGCCGGCCTTCGCGCCCTTGTTCAGCGCGCCCAGGCCCGGTACCTCGATCGCTTGGCCCCAGATGCCGTTCTGCTCGCTGACCAGGAAGCCCTGCCGATGACCGTGACTGTCCGCGTAGGTTCCGCCGGCAGCGCAGTTGCCCGCTGTGGCGCACGACACCGAGATGACGCCAGCGTTCCCGCGCCTGTTGAGCGCACCAAGGCCCGGTACCTCGATGGCGTGACCCCAGGCGCCCTTGTGCTCGCTGACCAGGAAACCCTGCCGGTCACCGGAGCGGGTCCGGTAGTAACCACCGGCTGCGCAGTTTCCTGCCGAGGCACACGACACCGAGGGGAGCCCAGCGTCCCCGCGCCGGTCAAGCGCTCCCAGCCCGGGTACCGCGATCGCGTGGCTCCAGGAACCACTCGTTGCTTCCGGCCGCGCCACCACCAGCCCGCCGCTCTGGCTGCCCGCCGCCGCCGCGGCAACCGGACCCGACGCCACGGTGCCGATGACAACGAGCGTTACTTCAATCAGGTGACGCGGTCGTCCCACTTCGGCACTCTCCTGCCCTACTCCGTTCAGGTGCTTGACGCGGGAGCACCGGGCTCGGTTGACATCAGGTCGCCGCGCAGGTGCCGACAGCAATTGTGGGCCCGGGTATCGCAGAACCTCCGGGCAGCATGACACTCCGTGCAAGGCGGCTGGCCGAGCCGTCGGACTTGACCGCGATGCCGCGCTAAGTAGACAAGTTCACGAGCCAGGTGGCTGTGGCACTTTCGGGGCATAGCAACCGAATCCTACCGGGCTTGGATCGGGCAATGCCGAACTGTTCGAGCCTCTCCGATAAAGGGTGTAAGAGCGCAACTCAGGTTGTTGCGGAAGGCTTTGGTTCAAAATAGGGATGAAATTCTCCTGAAAGTACGTCCTCAGTGATGGCGTCCAGGCGACTCGCGGGTCCTGTGTGCACTTCAGCAATACGTACTGAGCATGCTCGAAGGCGTCCCACCACATTCGTTCCACGGCGGCGCTCCGCGATGCGCCGGTATCGGGCTTGAGCCCATGGGACAGAGCCAGATCGGCTCCCGTGCTGTCTAGGAGGATTACGCATCCGCGCTGACGGGGAATTAGCCGGTCCATCATGACCAGCGAGCTTGGGACGCCTCCGCCTCATGCTAGGCGAGCCCGTCCTAGATGCGCGCTAGGTAACACCCAGATGCCGCGCCCGCAGGTAGCTGGACGCGGCAGTCACGGAATCCCGTGGCTTCACGGATTGCCCACACCGCGATCCGGGAGCACACTCGCAGTCAGGGAAGACAGCGGCCAGCCGTGATGCGTGGCCGTGCTGAGTCCAGTTCTCTTTGACCCGCGGCGGCAGCGTGGGGGAGGCTTCGATGGATCTCTGGTCATCTAGGTGGTTCCTGCGCCGGGTAGCAAGGCGCACAGTCTCGACGGTGTTGCTGGCCGTTGGCGTTGTCGCCCTGGTGTCGATGCCATTGGTGGCTCAGGCGGCAACCATGGCGACATGGACTGGACCGTCGACCATACCTTCGGCGATGACGTACGACGGCGGGCCGGCGCTGGCCGGGTACCACGGGCTGCTCTACGCGGCGTGGGAGGGCCAGTCGAGTCCGCACCATATCTGGTACGCGACCTACAACGGCACGAGCTGGAGTGCTCAGGCCGAAGTGCCGCAAGCCGAGACCAACGCGTATACCGGGCCGTCCCTAGGGGTCTACGGCGGTGACCTGTACCTGGCGTGGCAGGGCCAGTCGAGCCCCTATCACATCTGGTACGCCTCGTATAACGGCACGACCTGGACGGGTCAAGCGAGGGTGCCGAACGCCCTGGTCAACGCAAGCTCGGCGGTGGGCCTGGCCTCCTACCACGGCGACCTCTACCTGGCCTGGACCGGGCACTCCTCCCCGTATGACCTCTGGTACGCGTCCTTCAACGGCACGACGTGGAGCGGCCAGCAGAAGATCCCGTCGGCGACCAGCACTGGGGAGTTCAGCTACGCCGCGAGCCCGCTGGCTTCCTACAGTGGCCTGCTGTACGCGATGTGGCCAACCGGCACCAACGGGACTTTGGAATACGCCACGTTCGACGGCTCCTGGTCGGCCCCAGTGGCCTTCCCGCACGGCAGTGTCCTGGACTACGGCGGCCCCGCGCTTTCCGTGAGCGACTCGAAGTTGTACGCATCATGGGACTCGCAGAACACGAGCACGATCGACTGGGCGTCATTCAGCGCCGCTGCCTGGACCACACCGAAAACGGTCCCGCACGCGTACAGCCTCGTTGGCCCTGGCCTGGCTGGGTTCAACGGCTCGCAGTACGTCGCCTGGACCCCCGACATCGAGGGATCGCCCATCAACTACTCGGTCCACTCCTGATTCTGGTCCGCCCGATTGCCTCCGGCCGGATTACCGTGACAAGCGCGGTAATCCCTGCCTGAGCCGCACGGGCAATCGCCGTCCTGGTCATCAGCAAGACCATCAAGAAGGCGTTCGCGGAGGAAGTCCTCCATCACATCGGGCTTGTCGACCCCGTACAGCAGATCGGTGACGTCAGACGTGGTCGCTCGCGACCGCGCCCGACCGCTACGCCATGCCTTTCGCACGGAGCCCGCATCGCCTGAGCGCTTCGACACGGCATCAATCGTATGTGCCGGGGTTGCGCGAGTTTCACGGTTGGATCGGTCCGGAGGAAGCAGCCGGCCGATGTCTTGGGCGTGGGCAAGACCTTCGTGCCGTACACGGCGGGATCCCGGTCACCTGTTGGTTCCGGGATCCCAGTGATCAACTGCTAGTCAGGAGGTGGGTTGGGCTTGCGCACGCTCGGGTTCAACGAGCCGCAGAACGCGCGATGCTCAGCTCCCAGTAAGCCCAGGCGAAGTTCAGCGCCGCGCCCGCCAGTGGCACTGCCGCCCAGTTGCCGTAGCCGACGGCGATCAGAACGGCAGAGAGGACGAGCAGAAAGACGACGACGGCAAAGCGGATGCCGGCGGTGAGACGCAGGTTGCGCATTCCCCATGGCGAAATGAGCCTCCTCATGCCGGTGCGCGGGGGAGTGGTGTTGTCGGATGCGTACATCGGATGCCTCCTGTGAGCTCAGGTGCCGGCTGCCCGAGCACCTATCAATGTGATATCACTTTGATAAGAGATCGTCAAGCGGGAACTCGCGCGGCCTGAAGCCGAACGCGCCGAACGCTGAAGACGCGCCCAACGCTGAAGACGCGCCCAACGCTGAAGACGCCCCGAACGGCGCGCGCCGGCTGGACTTCGAGACATATCTTGACCTTGGTAGCACGCGGTAGTACCGTCAGGGACAGTGGCAGCGCATCGCCTGCCCGCTTCCGAGCCACCTGCGGCCCGC
>JASHXW010000213.1 GCA_030043395.1 Streptosporangiaceae bacterium | reverse complement strand
ATCACGGCCCAGCAGCTGTTGGCCCAGATCCTCATTCTCCAGCCACCAGATCCCGCCGCGGTGCTGCTAGGCGCTCTGGGCGTGAACACGCCCGAGGTTCGGCGCCGATTGGATGCAGTCACCCCGTTCAGCGATCGGCCACGCGGATGACCGTGGTCGTGGAAGCCGAGTCGCTGACCAAGCGCTTCGGTCAGGTCCCAGCGGTCACGGACCTGTCATTTGCGCTGGAGGCCGGGACGATCACGGGCTTTCTCGGACCGAACGGCGCTGGCAAGACGACGACGCTGCGGATGATCCTGGGCCTGGCGGCGCCGACGAGCGGACGGGCACTGGTGTTCAATCATCCTTACGCGCAGTTGCCGCATGCCGCGCTGCGGATCGGTGCCGTGCTCGAGGCGACCGATTTCCATCCCGGCCGTTCAGGCCGCGATCACCTGCGGATGCTCGGGCAGGCCGTCGAAGTTCCTGACTCACGCGCGGACGAGGTACTGCGACTGGTGGAGCTCGGTGACGCCGCCCGCCGGCGGGTGAAGGGATATTCGCTGGGAATGCGTCAGCGGCTCGGGCTCGCGGCGGCCCTACTGGGCGACCCGGAGCTGCTGATTCTCGACGAGCCGGCCAACGGGCTTGACCCGGAGGGCGTTCGCTGGCTGCGGGACTTCCTGCGCAGGCTGGCCTCAGAGGGCCGCACGGTGCTCATTTCAAGTCATGTCCTCGCCGAGGTCGCGCAGACAGCCGACCGGGTGCTCATCATCAGTCACGGGCGGCTCGTGCTCTCGTCCCCGCTGGCAGAGCTGACGGCCCGCGCCGGCGGCGCAGTCCGCGTCCGCAGCGGCGATCCGCAGCGGCTCACTACGGCACTGCGTGAGGAGGCGCTGCAAGTGACAACGGGTACCGACCACGCGCTGCTCGTTCAGGGAGCTTCGAGCGAGCGGATCGGTGAGATCGCCTTCGCCGCCGGCGTCGCGGTGCACGAGCTGGTCAACGATGCAGGCTTGCTGGAGGACATCTTCCTCGAACTGACCGCACAGGCACCGGCATGATCGCGCAGATCAGGGCAGAGCTGCTGAAGATTCGCTCGACCCGGACCACGATCGCTCTGATCCTCGCGATGATCGCGCTGATCCTCCTCATCACGCTGCTCACCGGACTGCTCACCCACCCGAGCGGGCTTGTCAGCCGAGAGGACCAACGTGAGCTGCTAAGCGTGGTCAGCTTCGCCGGCGTGTTCTCCGCACTTGCCGGGGTGTTGCTGGTGACCAGCGAGTACCGCTTCGGCACGATCCGTCCGACGATCCTGTTCAACCCGGCGCGCTCACACGTCCTGGCCGCCAAGGTCGTCGCCGGCGCGCTGGCCGGAGTCGCATTCGGGGTCCTCGGCGAGGCAGTCGGCTGGGCGGTCGGTTACGCGATTCTCGACGGGCGTGGCATCACCGTCGTACTCACCAGCGGAGACATTCTGCTGCTCACGCTCGGCGGGCTCGCCGGCGCGGCCCTGTGGGGCGCGATCGGAGCCGGCCTCGGGGCGATCATCCACAACCAAGTCGGCGGGGTTATCACACTGCTCGCCTGGGGCCTCGTCGTCGACAACCTCTTGTTCGGCCTCGCCCCATCGGTAGGGCGGTTCACGCCTACCCGCGCCTCCGACGCACTGATGGGCCTGCGAGTCGATCACCTGGTCTCCCCAGGCGTTGGCGCGGTCACCTTGATCGCCTGGGCATGCGCGCTGGCGGCTGCCGGTATCGTCCTCTCCGACCGGCGGGACATCAGCTGAGCGAGCGAGGCCGGATAGAGGCGGCGATCGCGAGCAGGTCCGCTGTGCCAAGCCTTGTGCTCAGGACCTCGATGTCCAGGCCCCGCAAGTAGAACTCGACCAGCGCAGGATTGGCCTTGACGTAGTCGGTGCGCGGCTGAATCACCAGGGCGGGTGCGCCTCGAACGCTCCCGATGGCCGCGCGCCCGACGTGTATCGCGGCAAGCTCCTGGCGGAATTCCCTGCCAGGATCGTCGTACTGTGCGCGCCCGACGAGAACAGTCACCTTATTCGTGTCGAAGACAAGCGCGATTTCCCGTCCACGACTCACCCAGACCTGACTGAGCCGCAAGCTCAGCCGGCTGGGCGGGTCGGCCGCGACGCGAATCGGTGACGAGACATCGGGCATCGGGATGGCGAACCCTACCGCCGCCCGAGCGCGGGGAATCGTCGTGCGGCGGGCACCGTGCAGCGGCTGTACCCAGTTCTGGCCCGGCTCGGGAGCCACTGCGCCAGTGACGACACGCGGTGCCGAGACACTGGGTCTCGCGGCCATGCAGGCGCTGACAGTTCCCGCGACCAGCGATCCGGCCAGGACGAATTTCCACGAGCGCAGGACTCGATGCCATCGGGCAGTCCTGTGGCAAGGGGCTTTTCTCTGCATTGCGGGTGCCTTTCGCTCAGCCTATGTCGCGCAGTCCAGGCCCCAGGTTTCCTGGCTGCCGCTAGAACTCTGGTTGACCTGTATTTCGCCTGAATTGACCTTCTGGAGATACCAGTCATTGACTGATGTGTTATTCCAGCAGTTGACGTTGACGTACGACTCCCAGTTCTCGGGTTGCAGGGAATACTGGTCTTCCAGCCCGCTCATGTCGGTCCACAGCGTGTCGCAGGTGTTGTAGTGCTCGGAGTTCGTGACCGGCCAGCCCTCGTTGAAACCCATAGTCGGGCTATAGGCGATCGGCGACCCCTCGTTAGCTACGACGTACCGGAAGACTCCCTCGTCACCGACGTTTTCTATCCGGAAATTGACCGTGGTGTCGTAACTGAGCGAATAGCTGGTCCAGAAACTCGGCGGCTGCGTCGTCCCCTGCACCATGTAGTCGCTCACGACTACCGGAGCGGAGTAGCCGTAGTCATCGTCGACCCAGCCGAACTCGACGTCCGATGTCTGCGCGTCATTCATGAGGAAGATAGTGCGGGCGATCATATCCTGTAGCGAACTAAGGCTTGAATATTCATTCACGTAGATATCGGCTTGCTCGCCGAAGGACCCGTTCCCTCCGCTGTCATATGCCTCTACATTTGCGTGGTGCGAGGAGCATGTGGCATCTGCCGCCGCCAGCGCCCGCTGACCTGCGGATATACCCGAATAGCCGAGCAGGACAGTTAACACGATCCCGCCGATGCCGGCCCGGACAGCGATCCGCGTGCTGGCGCGGAGTCCGTGCAACGCCATAGATGCTCCTTAGTCTGATCAGCCGCTGGCGCGCGCTCTGGGCAGGCCCAGTCGAGCGCATATCTGCGGATGACCAGGAAATACGGCTGCGGTACCCGCAGGCAGCACGCAGACGGCGAGTGGCGGCACCCGATGCTTGCCGCTGCCAGGCTTCGGGTCGATCCTGGCTACGCCCACCCTCAGGTTGCCGTCACGGTAAAGGGCGGCGCAGACGCTGCGCGCGTTGCGCACTTCTCCGGGAGTCGCCGACGTGCTGGCCATGCCAATGCCGATGTGAAAGCCTGCGACCTTGTCGACGGTGTAACAGCGTGCCTGCGTCTTGTTCGGCACGTTCTCGACGGAGACCACGGCCACGGTGCACGCGACCGCCGTCACGCACAGCAAGGCGCTGCCGAAGATGATCCATTTCGCCTTGCGACTGAATCTGCGCGGTCCTGGCGCGGAGTTCCGCACGACCTCTTCGAGTTGGGCCCTCGCTGCCCGGCGCCGACGCTCAGGCAAGACTGGAGCCGATTGCGAGCCGAAATAGGTCATGACTGTTCCCCCGCGAACCGAGAGCCAAGCGCCTCCTGCAACGCCGCAGCGTTCTCGTCCTCCAGCAGGCTGCGCAGATGCTGACGAGCCCGGAAGAGCCTGGAGCGAACCGTTCCCTCGGGGATGCCGAGGGCAATCGCGGCCTCGGCATAGCTGAGCCCGTTCCAGTCACAGAGGGCCAGGATCTCGCGCTCGGCTTTCCGCAGGTGGCTTGAGATGCCGAGTATCTGAGTTACCAGGCGTTCCTGATCCACCCGGGCGGCGGCATCCGCCGCGATGTCGGACTCGTCGCCTGGCCGCGGGAGCTTCGCCAGCAGCATGCTGTGCCTGCGGTACGTGCGCTGGGCGTTGCGCGTGGCGTTGTTGGCCACGCCGAGCAGCCACGGCAGAACCGAGTCGCCGCTGAACCGGACCTCCTTGCGGCGCCGCCATGCCTCCAGGAACACCGCCGAGGTGAGGTCCTCGGCCAGCGACCAGGAGCCCGTTCGGCTGAAGCAGTGCGCATAAACGCGGTTGGCGTGCCGCTCGAAGAGCTCCCCGAACGCCTCTCCCGCGTAATCGCTGGCGGCGTGCGACCAGAGCTCCAGGTCGCTCGCAGATCGCCAGTCGATCGCCACATCCCATAATGTCCGGCACGCCCTACCGGGTTTCCTGCAACTCGCGGCAGGCAGGCTAGCGTTCTCGACTCTGGCTGACCACGAACGCCTGGCCGTGACCGGATCTGCCCGTGTAGTACCCGCCGGCAGCGCACGTTCCTGCCGGAGCGCACGAGACCGAACGAACGGCGGCGCGGCCCCTGTTCAGCCGCTGAAGCCCGGGCAGCCGCAACGCCTTGCCCCACGAGCCGTTCGCCGCGCCGATCAGGAACTGCCCGGAATCCGAGGACACCACCGCAACGCAGAAATCCGCTGCGGCGCACGACACAGAAGAGATCACCGCGCTCAGTCCTGTGATCGCTACTTTCCTTGCCTTACGCCATGCGCCGTGCACTTCGCTCGCTACGAACGCCGGCTGGTCGTCACCCTGCTCCAGGCTCGTCGAGTAGCCACCGCCAGCGGCACAGTCGCCCGCCGAAGCGCACGACACAGAAAAGACTCGTGCGCACTCGCCCGAATTCAGCCGGCCCAAGCCCGGTACGCCGAGCGCCGTGCCCCAGGTGCCGTCCTTCTCGCTCACCACAAAGCCCTGCGCGCCGCAGCCGTTGAGCCGGGCGGCGGCGCTGGCGTAGAACCCGCCGGCAGCGCAGTTGCCCGCCGAAGCGCACGACACCGAGGTGATTGCGGCACCGCCCGCTACATTCAGCGCACCAGAGCCAGGTACCTCCATCGCCTTGCCCCAGGCGCCGTCCTTCTCGTTCGCCACGAACGCCTGCCCATGGCCGGAGCCGTCCGCGTATTGGCCGCCGGCAGCGCAGTTGCCCGCCGAAGCGCACGACACCGAGCTGACGAAGGCATCGCCTCCCGCGTTCAAGGCAGCAGAGCCGGGTACCTCCATCGCCTTGCCCCAGGTGCCGTTCTTCTCAGTGGCCACGAACGCCTGCGCATGGCCCGAGCCGTCCGTGTACCTGCCTGCGGCAGCGCAATTCCCAGCCGAACCGCACGATACCGACTGATCGAATCCTGCATTCCCGCCCGCGTTCAGCGCGCTGAACCCGGGCACTTCGATCGCCTTGCCCCAGGCGCCGTCCTTCTCGCTGACCACGAACGCCTGCGTATCGCCTGAGCCGTCCGCGTAGGCTCCGTCAGCCGCGCAGTTGCCCGCCGAAGCGCACGACACCGAGCTGACGAAGGCATCACCGCCGACGTTCAGTGCACCTGACCTGCGCACCTCGGAGGCCTTGCGCCATATGCCGTTCTCCTCGCTGACCACGAACGCCTGCGTGCGGTGCGAGCCGTCCAGATAGAAGCCCCCGCCGGCACAATTGCCCGAGGACGCGCACGACAACGAGACCAGTTCGGCACCGCCGCCTCGGTTCAGCGCGCCCAGGCCAGGCACCTCCATGGCCCGGTGCCAGCCGGCGGCATGGGCGACCGAACCGGTTGCCGATGCGGCTACGGTCGTGAGCGGCGCGACCCACAGCACGGCCGTCGCGCTAGCGAGGACCAGGAGGGCTCGGTGTCGCTTCATCGGCGCTCCCGCACGTAGTGGCCCGGTGGCCAGGCGACTCGGCTAGCACGTCTGCCGGGTCATCGGGCCGGCTATCGCCAGTCCAATGTGCTACTTCTTTGGTCAGCTTTGCAGGCATCTTGCCAAGTCCGGGCGCTCGGCGGCGGAATATCCTGATTGGCGTACGGTCAGGCTGGCCTACGTTCGCCGTTCGTTCACGGGCGGTCTGCGGTGAAGAGCCGACCCGATACGCGAGCGGGCGCCAATCCTTGCCGCGTGGAAGCTGGCAAGCTAGTCCTCATGAGCACCATCGACGCCGACCTCGAAGGGACCAGCCTCCAAGCGACCAGCCTCGAAGCGACCAGCCTCGAGGCGCACGCTGCGCCAGTAACCGCGCCCGGGCTGGAGCTCACCCCCGCGCGTCAGGCCACCGTCGGCACCATGACGGTCCGGCGGCTGCTCCCGCTCCGCCTGCGGCGCAGCGTCGGCGCCTGGTGCTTCGTCGACCACTACGGGCCGATGTCGGTCGACGGCGTCACCGGTATGTCGGTCCCGCCGCACCCGCATATCGGCCTGCAGACCGTAACCTGGCTGCTCAGCGGTGACGTGCTGCACCGCGACAGCCTGGGCAGCGAGCAGATGATCCGGCCTGGCCAGCTCAACCTGATGACAGCTGGACGCGGCATCGCGCACGCGGAGGAATCGCCGCGCGAGCACGACCCGCTGCTGCACGGCGTTCAGCTGTGGGTCGCGCTGCCCGACGCGTCGCGGCAGGTGGAGCCGGGATTCGAGCACCATGCCGAGTTGCCAGCCACCCGTATCGGGGGCCTGGACATCACCGTCCTGCTCGGCTCGCTGGCCGGCGAGGTGTCCCCCGCGACGACTTTCTCCGACATCGTCGGAGCTCAGCTCTCGGCACCGAACGGTGTGCGGGACGTCCGCATCGACCTGCAGCCCTCGTTCGAGCACGTTGTCTTCGTCACTGACGGAGCCGCCGAGGTGGCCGGAACGCAGCTCAGCCCCGGCAGCCTGCTCTACTGCGCACCCGGCCGCGAGCAACTGCCCGTGTCCGTCGCGGCCGGCAGCGTGTTCATGCTGCTTGGCGGCATCCCGCTCGGGGAGACGCTGCTGATGTGGTGGAACTTCGTCGCCAGGACGCCGCAGGAGATCGAAGACGCGACCGCTGACTGGCGTGAAGGCAGGTTCGGCGAGGTCGGCGGGTACGAAGGACCAGCGCTTGCCGCCCCGCCGCTGGACGTGGCCCGCTTGACCAGGCGCGCGTAAACCAACGAGAACCCGGGCGTAAATCTTGCGTGAGCGGGCACAAAGAAGCACCTGATCGCGTTATAACCTACTCAACTGGTCGGGATTGCAGAGGACCGGCGCAACGTAGGGGGTCGTCTATGGCGCTTCCAGACTTCTTCGTAGCAGGTGTGCCCAAGGCGGGCACAACGGCCCTGCACTCGGCACTAGCCCGGCATCCGGATCTGTACATGTCGGCGGTCAAGGAGCCGAAGTTCTTCCTGACCGACGGACCGCCGCCAGCGGAGGGCGGCCCTGGCGATGTCAGGACCTACCACGAGCACATCTGGCGCAGGCAGGACTACGAGGCGCTGTTCGACCCCGCGCCACCTGGGACGCTCCGCGGCGAATCGACTCCGTTCTACCTGTTCAGCAGGGACGCTCAGCACCGGATTGCCCGCCTCATCCCGGACGCCAAGCTGATCATCGTCCTGCGCGACCCGGTCGAGCGGGCCCATTCGAACTGGACCCACATGTGGTCAGCTGGCCTCGACCCGTGCAACGACTTCCTGGAGGCGTGC
This sequence comes from Streptosporangiaceae bacterium, assembly GCA_030043395.1. The sequence continues at coordinate 5,374 of JASHXW010000213.1, read as the reverse complement.
GCGCACGAGGACGAGCGGATTGCCGCGGGATGGGCCGACTTCTGGCGGTACACGGGCCTGGGCACGTACGGGTCGCAGCTCCAGGACCTGTACAAGGTGTTCCCGCGCGAGAACGTCCTGATCTTCCGGTACCGCCGGATGATCACTGCCCCGCTCGCCACGCTCGACCTGGTCTGCGCGTTCCTCGGCGTGCCGACCGGCCAGCTCACCGAGATCCCGCGGGAGAACGTCACCGCTCATCCACACCCCACCCTGCGCCACCGCGTCGTCGCGGCCGGTCGGCGAGCCAGCGCGGCGGTCTCCACGGTCCTGCCCGGCCACCTCGGCAGCGGCCTCACCGACCGGCTCGAGCACATGCTGCAGGCTGACGCGGCACCGAGGCGGCCGCTGACGTGGGAGGAGCGGGAAGCCCTGCTCCCGCGCTTCGAGTCGGAGATCCGCCTGCTTGAGTCGGTGACCGGGGAGGACTTCAGTGACTGGCTGGAGCCGCGCGGCGATTCCGGCGGCCTCGTCGGGGCGAGGCCAGCTGGCCAGCATCAGGCGCGCAACGGGCAGCCACGGCAGTTCTAGGATTAACGCAGCTCCCCCACCGACTCGCCATCATCAGGGCTGGCCTGCGCGTAAGCGGGACCTCAGGCGAGGCGCAGCTCGGTCACCAGGTCATGCGAGCCGCGCTCGTTCGTGAGCTCGTAGTAGAACCGTTCCCGGCCAGCGCCAAGGTCGACGATGCTCAGGTAGCGCAGTCCGTAGCCAGGATGAACGGACTGGGCGACGGGCATGTTGCCGAGCGCGGTCAGCGCCCCTGGCTTGCTGCCGCTGGCCACGCCGGTGAGCTCCTCGCAGTTCTGGCCAGCAGTGGCGCGGCCGTCGTAATAGGCCATGACCGCCTCAGGCGTGAACTTCACAGCCGCCACTCGCACTCCCCTGGCGTCCCACTCACCTGGCCGGGGCCAGAGCGCCGTCCCTTGCCAGGCCCACTCGAGCCCGTCCGCGCTGGTGGCGTAATCGGTCGTCATCCGGTCGGTTGCGTCGGGGTCGTCGAGCGGATGCACCGACGCCCACATGTGCCAGAGCCCGTCCTGCAAGACGATGACCGGATCCTTGACGCCCTTGGCCTGGTCGCCGGGGAGGACGACCTGGCTGGTGGCCGGGTCGAAGGCGTCTGGCGCCGCCGCCTCGATGAGTTCGACCCGCCAGTGCTTGGTGCCGGTGGTCGCGCAGCTGAGGTAGAGCCGCCAGGTCCCGTCCGGCGTGATGACGAGCGCAGGGCGCTCCAGCGACTCGGTGTCCATCTGCTCCTGGGTGATAGAGCACAGGGTGGTGAAGTGGACGCCGTCGCGGGACTTGGCAACCTCGACGGCGTAACCGCGCCGTCCCGCAGCGCGCAGGCGGTAAGCGAGGTAGATCTCGTCACCGACGAGGATGGCGCTCGGCGAGCCTATCCAGTTGTCCCCGCCCGCTTCCGGTGAGGCCATGATGACCTCGGCGTTTGCCGGTTCCGGCGCGGCCAGCAGGGCGGGGGCTGTTAGCTCGTCGTATAGCACACGGAAACGATATGTGACATTTCGAAGTGGTCCAACCGAAGGTCGCGAACCGTAATCGCATCGAAAGAACAGGCTCTACGAGGTGCGGGCAGAACCCGCGCACGCTCTGCACACGAACACAGCAGGGCTATCGAACCCGTCCGGTGCGGTATAGCGGCGTCGTCGGCGACCTCCGATCAGGTCGCCCGCCGCAGCGAGTTGAGGCGTTCAACTGCCGCGGGGTCACGGTGATCGAAAAACATGCTGGTGCCGAGGTCGAGTCCAGCGATCTTGTTCATGTCGTCGTCGCTGAGGGCGAAGCCGAAGATGTCGAAGTTCTCGACAATCCGCTCCTTGCGGACGGACTTAGGGATGACGACCACGCCGCGTTGCAGCATCCATCGGAGAGCGACCTGGCCCACGGACTTGCCGTGCTCGGTTGCGATGGCGGTCAGGGTTTCATTGGTGAAGAAGCCGTTCTTGCCTTCGGCGAAGGGGCCCCAGGATTCGATCTGGACGCCGTACTTCTGCATCAGAGCCTGGTCTGCGGTTCGCTGGTTGAAGACGTGAGTTTCGACCTGATCGACCGCTGGGGTGATCTCGTTGTGCATGATCAGGTCCACCAGCCGGTCTGGGAAGAAATTGCTGACGCCGATCGAGCGCAGCACGCCTTCACGATGCAGGTCCTGCATGGCCCGCCATGAGCCGTAGTAGTCACCGAACGGCTGGTGGATCAGGTAGAGGTCCAGGTAGTCCAACCCGAGGCGCTGCGTGGACCGGTCGACGGCCCGCTTGGTGCCGTCGTAGCCGGCGTCCTCGAGCCACAGCTTGGTGGTGATGAACAGCTCGTCGCGGGCGATGCCGCTGGCGGCGATGGCCCGGCCCACGGCTTCTTCGTTGCCGTAGGACGCAGCGGTGTCAAGCAGGCGGTAGCCCACCGATAGGGCGTCCGCGACGGCTCGCTCGCATTCGGCAAGGTCGGTCACCTGAAAGACGCCGAAGCCCAGCTGCGGCATCTGGTTGCCGTCGTTGAGGGTCACGTACTGCATGGGTGGAACCTTCCTTGATTCGGTAGTCATGGGATTGGTCATGCGTTGCGACGGAGCCGGAGGGTTGCCACGGCGAGGAGCCGAGAATCGGCCGGGCTCTCGGCTGTAGTGAGTTCCGCGGGCGCGGCTAGGACCGCCTGCTTGTCTGCCGTCGATGCCATGAACATCAATCTGATCGAGGTCCACAGCCTGTGGGGAGTCTCGGTCGTAACAGGTATCGGCAGTGCCTCCCTTCAGGCTGGGCCGACGACATAGGTTCGTAGCCATGGCCAACCGCGACGACGTGCGCGAGTTCCTGACGACCCGCCGGGCTCGCCGATCTCCCGCAGAGACAGGGCTGCCTGCCTACGGCGATAACCGGCGCGTCCCCGGCCTGCGGCGAAGCGAGGTCGCGATGCTGGCCGGGGTCAGTGTCGAGTACTACACCCGGCTCGAACGCGGAAACCTCTCGGGAGTCTCCGAATCGGTCCTGGAATCGCTGGCCACTGCGCTGGCGCTAGACGAGGCCGAACGGGCCCACTTGATCGATCTTGCCCGCGCCGCCGGACCTTCGAACCAAATGCGACGCCGTACCCAGACAGGGCGAGTGCGTCCGAGCATCCAAAGAGTCCTCGACGCTCTCACCACTCCCGCTTACGCGCGCAACGCATGCATGGACATCCTGGCCGCAAACAGCCTCGGCTTCGCTCTCTATACGGACATCCTCACGTCAGCGACGCTCCCACTGAACCTCAGCCGATTCCTCTTCCTCGACCCACGGGCACGTGAATTCTTCCTCGACTGGGCCAGCGTCGCGGACGACGCCGTCGCCTCCCTCCGCAGCGAAGCAGGACGCAACCCTTTCGACCGCAACCTGTCGGACCTCGTCGGAGAACTCGCCACGCGTAGCGACGACTTCCGTACCCGCTGGGCTAGACACGACGTCCGCCTCCATCGCACCGCCGTCAAGCGCATCCGCAACCCGGTCATCGGCGAGATCGAACTCACCGGCGACGCCTTCGAACTCAGCGGCGATGGCATCACCGTCATCGTCTACACCGCACCCGCCGGCAGCCAGGCCCAACAACGACTCGACTTCCTCGCCAGTTGGACCAGCGAGCGGATGGCCTCGAGCCTCGAGCACGCATCGGAGACGGCAAGCGACCGATGAAGGAACAGGACGACTATCAGATTCCTGATCCCTGCCCCGCGACGCTCGAACCCCGGGGCCTTCGGCCCCGGGGTTCGGCTAAGGCAGAATTCTTCCCTTGTAGCCCCGACCGGATTTGAACCGGCGCTACCGCCTTGAGAGGGCGGCGTCCTGGGCCGCTAGACGACGGGGCCAGGCACAACACACAATCACGAGAACTGCGCATGCGTCGCTGGGGTACCAGGACTCGAACCTAGACTAACTGGGCCAGAACCAGTCGGGCTGCCAATTACCCCATACCCCATGGGATTCGAGCCCAGCCGGGCTCGGGTCGCCTGAGAAGCTTAGCCGACCCGCCCCAGTACCTCCAACCTGTTCTCTGCCGATAACGTCCGCCGATAACCTCCGCCAGCGGATGGCCGCGCGTCGCTGCGGTGACACGTAGCCGTTCTCGGCGAACCAGCGCGCTGAGGCCTCGATCGCCTCACTCGCCGGCCGGGAGGTGTACCCGATTTCGCGGCGAGCCCGCTGGTCGCTGAAGGCCATCCTCGTGGTGGCCATCCGGGCAGCCTCGTACGGGACGAGCGGCTCGGTTCGCATGATCTTGCCCTGGATCAGGCTGGACGTCGCGCCGGCCGCCAGCACGAGCCCGCGCGGGACCGAGAACCGCGGCGTCGGCAGCCCGGTGAGATCAGCCAGCTCGTGCAGGATCTCGCGCATGGACATGTTCTCGCCGCCGAGGATGTAGCTCCGCCCGGTTCGCCCGAGCTCGAGAGCCGCGAGGTGCCCGCGCGCGAGGTCGTCGACATGGGTCACGTTCAGCGCGGTATCCACGAACCCCGGCATCTTGCCGTTCAGGAAGTCGGCTACGACCTTCCCGGTGGGCGTGGGCGCAAGGTCGCCAGGGCCGAGCGGGAACGTCGGGAGCACGATGCAGACGTCGAGTCCTTCCGCTGTGGCCCGGAGAACCTCGTGCTCGGCGGCGTACTTCGTGCGCTTGTAGTGGCCGAACAGATGGGAAATGTCGGTGTAGCACGTCTCGTCGGCCAGCGCGCCCTGCCTGGTCTTGTCCAGCCCGAGCGTGCCGACGGTCGAAGTGAACACCAGCCGCTCGCAGCCAGCGGACCTGATCGCGTCCAGCACGTTCAGCGTCCCGCCGATGTTCACGTCGGCGAAGATGCTCCGGTCGCGCGCCCAGAACCGGTAGATGGCAGCCAGGTGGAAGGCGAATCGCGCGCCCCGGAAAGCGTCCTTGACGGCCTCGGCGTCCCTGATGTCGAGGACCGCTCGCTCGGCGTCGACGTCCTTGAGGTTGCGGTCATCGGCACCGGGTTCCACCACCGCGACGACGTGCGCTCCAGTCTCCGCGACGACGCGCGCAACCGCCGATCCGATGAAGCCGGACGCGCCGGTGATGACCACGCGGTCTCCCGGGCTGATGCTCAATGCACCTCTCGCTGCCGCACGCGGCGTGCCGCGCGGCTCGGGATCCAGGATCCGGGCCGAGATCGTCGGGGCAACTGGAGCCGCGCTGTCCACCCGAGCTGACCCGTTGACCGGTACTGGGCCATTCACCGCGACCGTTGCGCTCACCGGAGCCGTTGCGCTCACCGGAGCCGAGGCATTCACCGGAACCGCGCCTGGGGACCTGCGGACCATCGCGTTACGGGCCA
>JASHXW010000212.1 GCA_030043395.1 Streptosporangiaceae bacterium | reverse complement strand
ATGATCATGGTGAGGACCAGCGCGAGGAGCAGCACGATCAGGACAGCGATACCGATGATCACGGCCTCGGTGATCGCGTGCCTTCGCAGGGCGTCGGCCCGCTTGATGATCGTGTTGGTCAGGTACCGCGCCACGGAACTGATCTGGATATCGACGCTGTTGGACATGGCGCCGTACCAGTCAGTCGCTGAAGTCGGGTCAGTGGTCAGCGACTTGCCGTTCTGGGCGATCGAGATCGCCTGCTGCTCTTCAGAGCTGGCCAGGTACACGTAGGAATCGCTGACGCTGGTGTTCCACACCTCAAGCTGATGCACGGTGGCGGCAATATCGAAGGACGTCAGGTCGCTCTGCTGAGCGGACTGCTCGGTCTGAAGCTCGCTCAGCTCACCAGGGCTGAACGACCCCTGCAATAGCCCGGAAACTAGCAGTGCGCGCTGCTCTGATGCGGCCTCCTGCATCGCGGTCACCAGACCGAGGACCTGCACCGCCTGCGATAGCTCGGGGTCGCTGGCCGCGCGGGCGATCTGGCTGTTCAGGGCTAGCACGTCGTCGATGATCGTGGCGTATTCCTCCACCACGACCAGCGCGGGCAGCTTCGTGGACGTGGCAGCCGTGCGAAGGAAGGGCAGACCATCCAGGGCCGTCAGGGCCAGCTTCGCAGCTTGCCGCGCCTGCGAGCCGTAGGCGGCGCCAATGCCGCTCGCGAGCGCGCGAACACCCGCGACGTCTCGGTTGGTAGCGCCGTACTCCTCGCCGATGACCAAGAGTTGCGCATGCGCTGCGGACTCGTACTTTGTGTGCAGGGCGGCACGCCCGCCCAGGCTCTCGGGTGTCGAGATGAAGACAACGATCTGATCCCGCTCGTCCTCCAGCGCCTGGGCCAGGTTCGCGATGCGCTGACCGAGGGTCGCCAGAGTCTCGACACGCTGGTACGCCAGCGCATTGCCGACCGACGACGCGATGCTGATACCGCCGAGCACAAGAGCCGCGACCGTCGGGATGACGATCAGGAGCAGCAGGCGCGAGCGCACGCGCCAGTTCCGCAGCAGCCTCCTCGTCTGAGGCTGGGCTGGCCGGGCAAGCGCTTGCGAGCCCGCAGGGTCTGCGGGCTCCGCCTCGATCGCACTTGGTATCTGCGGCTGGGTCTGGTCTACCTGCGGCGGGGACCACGACTCCTGGTCGGTGACCGGGAGTGACCCGCGGGTTCTCCTGTTTCTGGGTGGCACAGTTTCCGCGCCTCTCACATTCCCGCTGTGGATGGCCCGCACTCTGGCGGCACGAGCGGTGGCAGCGACGACATGGCGCACCCCTTCCCAGGTGAAGGCTCCGCTAGCGTTGTGCGGCTTATCTGACCGTCAAGTCTGAGAGACAAACCGCCATCAGGCTGTCCTGACGAGCGTCAGCACGGCACAATGTCATAGCACACAGAACCGACGTACATCACCCTCGCGGTATCTCCGGACTTCTGTAGGGTACTGCGCATCATCGCCACCCGTCTTCGGAACTGTCCGTATAATCGTGCGGCAGCTAGATCGTTGCCTATCTGCGCCTGAAGGAGTCCCGTGAGGTTTGCACAGGCCAGGAGCCTTATCAAAGGATGCCTGCCGGGAAGTACCAGGCGCAGGGCCGCTGTGGCTCTCGTGGCTGCCACCCTTACGGCGGCGCCGCTGGCAGCTGGCTGCTCGAGCGCCGGCTCGGGAAACCAGGCAGCCGGGTCGACCACGATCACCGTGGCGGCCCTGCGCGGAGCGGACACCGCTCCCCTGTTCATCGCGATCAAGGACGGCAAGTTCGCCAGGGCCGGGCTCAACATCAAGATCCGGTCATACAGCACAGTCGCTGACGAGCTCAACGCACTTGGCGCTGGCCGGGTGGATATCGCAGTTGGCGATTATGTCAACTTCTTCGCCAAGGTCGCCAGCTCATCCAAGCCATACCTGAGCATCATCGCGGATGCTTACGACGCAAGCTCTGGCGTCATGGAGGTGCTGACCTATCCGGGCTCCGGCATCAACACGCCGCTGCAGCTCCTGCACGAAACGATCGGCACGACCGAGCCTGTGCCCGGATTCTCTGCCTCGGGAAGCAAGCCCTACAACCTCGACATGCTCGCCACCGAGTCTGTGCTGGAGGGCGACGGTGTCACCCCGGCTCAGCTGACCGAGATCAAGTGGAGGCCGTATGCCACCGGCGCCGATCTCGTCACCGCGCTGGCGGACCACAAGGTATCGGCGATTCTCGTCGAAGAGCCCTATATCTACGATGCCGAGAGCTCACTCGGAGCAGTTCCCGTACTCGACTCTTGCAGCGGGGCGACGGCGAACCTGCCTTTGTACGGCTACTTCGCCACCAAGGCCTTCGTGCACGACCGTGGGTCCGCGGTCCGCACGTTCGTACACGTTCTCGATCGCGCGCAGGTGGCAGCGGCGTCGCCCGGGCCGGTTCGCTCGCAGCTCGCATCCGAACCTGGAATGACCTTCGGGTCGTCAAACGCGATGGAGACTGCGTCACTGGTCACGCTCGGCACTTACCCGAGCACCCTGAACGCGGCGAGCGTGAATCGCGTTCCTAGCCTGATGTTCAACTTCGAGATGCTGGCACCTGCGATCAGCGCTTCAAGCGTGATCGTCAACGTCAACAAGCTTAAGTAGCAGAACCCCGATCACTCATCAGCCCAACCGCGCTGGTACTGCCGCGCGGGCCGTTTGGCACGCCGGCAACGGCCGGCCCGCTCTTACAGGCAGGGGTTTCTGCACCTCGACGCTGGCTGCTCTTGGATGCCGTGACCGTCACCGAGTGCACGTTTGGACGCGGGTTACGCCAGCACCCCGCACTGACGAAGTGGCCGGGTCAACATGGCCTGAACGCCGAGGGGCCCCAGCGTCTAGCTGGGGCCCCTCGGGCCTGCGGCATTGGTTGACTAAGCCGCACATGAGCATCTGACTAAGAAACCGTCACGAACCCCAGGCAGGCTTGAAGATTGGATCCTGCGCAGTGGGCTGTGCGCCGACCGTACCGGGCTTTGGAAGCACCTGGACGAACGCCCCCGCCTTCCACTGGAAGACGAACGCCGCAGCGTAGCCATTCTCACCGAGTGAGTTGAATTTTGCCGGACCTTGCACCGTCTCCAGCGTGACGCCGCTGTGCAGATAGTTCAGGATCTTGGTGTTGTTCGTCCCCTTGGTTTGGACGATCGCGTCCTGGGCGACCTGGCCGACCGAATAAGCCTCTGCCACGTCCGCGTTGATGCTGGCCGCCGTGCCGCCGTAGCGCGCGATGTACTGCTCGACCATGTCGTTGTTCAGCGCGTTCGCGTACCCGCCGAACCAACCGTCAGGAACCATCATCCCGTTGGCGTTGGCGAGGCCAACGCTTCCGAGGAACGCCTGACCCTGGTCGGGTCCGGAGACGGCGATGAAGATCTTCGGGTTGTAGTGATTCTGCTCGAAGACCTTCATGAACTCCGCCACGGTCGGCACGTCCGTCGAGCCGAGGACAACTATCTGCGCGCCGCTTTCCGCTACCTTCTTCGCCGCCGAGGGGTAGGCCTTCGCCACTTCGTTGATCATGCACTTTGGCAGTGATCCGTTGGCGGGGACGGAGCACAGGGAGTTGATATACGCGGCCTTACTTACGGTCTTGACCCCGAGGGCTTGCAGCCCCTCCTGTGCCTTCTGCACGGCCGGGTAGGCGAAGGGGTCATAGACCGTTGGGTAGGCGGCGGTCTTCGGACGCTGGCTGGCCGGGAGCGACTTGATCCAGGCGATGAACGGCTTCATGTAGTCCTCAACCGGCAGGCTGGGACTGATGATGGGGTCGAAGTGGTAACTCTTTTGCCAGGTGTTGTAGAAGACGCTGTCCGCGTCCCCGGCGCCCTCGATCATCGCGAAGTGGTGCGGGGCGACGGCCTCGCCCGCTGGAAGGGTTAGCAAGGACGAGAACGGGCCGAACGTTAGCTGGACGTGGTCCTTCACGATCAGCGTCTGGTACTGCTTCTGAACAAGCGTCGTCGAGCTCTTGTCGTTCATGATGATCAGCTTCACCGGGCGGCCGAGTATGCCGCCGTGATCGTTGACCACGCTTTGCCACAGGTGGTAGCCGCGATCGAAGGCCTGCCCGTCCGCCGAGAACATGCCAGTGATCGGCAGCGAGATGCCGATCACGATGGGCTTACTGCTCGAGGCGCCCGGTGAGGAGCCTGTACCGCACCCGGCTAGGCCCGCGGCTACCGCGCCCGCGGCGACGAGGCAGGCCAGTCTGGGGATCCGACGTCGCATCTGGGACTCATCCTTCCGTGGTCATCCCCGACTCGCTCACCTGCGGCCACCGGAGCACGCCGGGCGGATCATGGCTGGGGGGTACCAGGAGGCGTCTAAGCGCTACCGGACGCAGATGGCGAGTCAGTGGCTCACGATACTGCAACTATCGGCCCGTAAGTCGGGGACCTCGCAAAGTCGCAGCCTTCCGCCCAGGTCAGGGCATCACAGCTGAACGCGTAGGTTACTGACCGCCGCCGAGGCCGAGTTCGCGCGCGATGATCATCCGCTGGACCTCTGACGTGCCCTCACCGATCTCCAGCACCTTGGCGTCCCGGTAGAAGCGGGCGACCGGGAACTCGTTCATGTACCCGTAGCCGCCGAAGATCTGGGTCGCGTCCCGCGCGTTGTCCATCGCGGCGTTCGAGCAGGTCAGCTTGGCGATTGCGGCCTGGCTCTTGATCGGCTCCCCAGCCACCAGCCTGGCCGCCGCGTCATACCAGGCCAGTCGCGCCGTCGCGGCCCTGGCCTGCATGTCGGCGATCTTGAACTGAATCGACTGGTAGTGACCTAGGTGATGCCCGAACGCCGAGCGGTCCGCGACGTAGCGCAGGCACTCGTCGACGCAGCCCTGCGCCAGGCCGGCCGACAGCGCCGCGATCGCGATCCTGCCTTCGTCCAGGGTCTGCAGGAACTGCGCGTAACCCCGGCCCTCCTCGCCGAGCAGATTCGTGAACGGCACCTTGCAGTCATCGAGCGAGATCTCCCTGGTGTCCGATGCGCACCAGCCGATCTTGGAGTACTCGCGCCCGACGTTCAGGCCAGACGTGCCTGCCGGGACCATGATCGAGGAGATCACCGGCCTGCCGTCGGCCCGGCCGGTGATCGCCAGGACGGTGATCACCGACGTGATCGAGGTCCCGGAGTTCGTGATGAACGCCTTGCTGCCGTTGATGACCCACTCATCGCCGTCGCGTTCAGCCGTGGTGCGCATCCCGCCTCGGATGTCAGAGCCGCCACCTGGTTCGGTGAGGCCGAAAGCGGCGAGTCGCTCACCGCGGCACAGGGCCGGGAGCCACGTCTCGCGCTGCTCCGCGTTGCCGAATCGGAAGATCGGCATGGCGCCAAGGGCGACCCCCGCCTCCAGCGTGATCGCCACTGAGGAGTCCACCCTGGCGAGCTCGTGCAGGGCCAGGCAGAGGGCGAAGTAGTCCCCGCCCATGCCGCCGTGCTCCTCAGGGAAGGGCAGGCCGAAGAGGCCCAGTTTGCCCATCTTCGCTACGATCTCGTAAGGGAACTCGCCCCGCTCGTAGAAGGTTGCTATTACTGGGGCCACGACGTCGCGGGCGAACTCCATAACCGTGCTGCGCAGGGCCTCATGCTCATCGTTGAGACTGAAGCTGATCACGGCTGCGATGCTACCGGCGGCCACGCGCGACGGCGCTAGGCTGTGTTCATGCTGCTAGTTGGGACATTCTCTCCCGGAATAGGAAGGGGTCTGTCGTGATGGCGACGCTGACCTGCCCGGACTGCTCAGCGCAAGTCGGCCCGACTGACCTGATCTGCTTCACTTGCGGGGCCAACTTGCCGCGTGTCCAGGCGGTTCCCGACGAGCCACTCCCGATCACGGTCGCGCAGAAGGCGATGTCGGCCGAGAGGGCGCGCCTGATCTCCTCCGCCGTGCTGCGGATCAGCTTCCCTGCGGGCAATGTGGAGGTACCGGCCGGGACCTCGGTCCTGCTCGGCCGGGACCCAGCCGAGTCGCTGGTAGCAGCCGCTTTCGACGGATGCGACAACGTGTCGCGGCGGCATGCGCTGATCTCAGTCGATGACTCAGGGCGCGCGACGATCAGGGACGAGGGCTCCACTAACGGCACCTTCGTCAACGGGGACCGGCTGCTGCCGGGAACCGAGGTCCGGCTGGTCGACGGCGACACGATCCGGCTGGCCGCCGACGTGACGGGTGAGGTCGCACTCCCCCGCTAGCCGGCGACGAACCAGGGCACCGCCATCTCGGCCGACAGGAACCAAGGCCGGTATGCCTCGTCGGTGCCCGCCGGACCGAGCGGCATGTAGCCGTCCGCGAGCCCGCCGCGACCGTACTGGGCGAACAGGTCCTGATCGGCCCACCGATCGGCTAAGCCAAGGTCGCTGCTGGCCACGGCGAGGTGCCGGGATTCCGCGTCCTCCTGGCGCACCGCAGGCTGATCGGCGGGATCGGCAGCCCCGGCTGGATCGGCAGGACCCGCAGGATCGGCTCGCTCCGGCTGATCGATCCGATCGCGATCATCGGCCGCCCGCCAATCTGGCACGCGGCTCGGTGTGGTTGTCTCACGGGCCGCGGACGGGTGATTGTCGGAGAGCAGGCTCAGTCGTAAGCGGAGCTCGTCAAGCAG
>JASHXW010000211.1 GCA_030043395.1 Streptosporangiaceae bacterium | reverse complement strand
GTGGTTCTTGGCCCGGCGGCCGTCCTCGGCGATCCACTCCAGGTCGCCGCGCACGTCGTGCGGCATGGCCCGCCCGCCATCGGCCAGCTTCTCCTCGGCGAACAGCCCGGCCTCGATCCGCTTGGCGAGCTCGACCTCCTGCTCGGCATTGAGCAGCGGGACCTTGCCGATCTGCTTGAGGTAGTCCTTCACCGGGTCCGACGTAGCGCCGGCCACGGCGACCTGGGCCGCAGGCAAGTCCTCGTCGTCATCGCCGAAGACGAATTCCTCGTCTTCGCTTTCCGTGGCCGAGCCATCTGTCACGGCGACAGCGACCACGCCGATCGTCACCGTCAGGCCTTCGGCCGCTTCCTCTGGCTCGTCGGCGTCCGCTTCATGCTCGTCCGCCTCGTCGCCGCTCTCCAGGCTTTCGACCGAGTCTTCGCCGTCGAACTCGGACAGGTCGTCCAGGTCAACGTCGAGGTCAGTCACGGCGGCGAGATCAGGGTCGCCCTCTAGCTCTGCCACGGCAGCCAGGTCCGGCTCGCCGTTCAGGTCAGCTCCAGCATCGAGATCCGGATCAGCTTCCAGATCAGTTGCTTGCGCCAGGTTCACGTCACCTTCCAGGTCAGACAGTCCCGTGAGCGAGTCCTCGCCATCAGGGACACGGTTCCTCCCGTTCGCGCCGTTCGCTCCAGCGCTCCTCGCTGCGGCCCCCTTCTCGCTCTTCCTGGTCGCGCCCTTCGCGGGAGCGCGGCTCCCAGTAACGCCGTTGGCGGCGGCACCGTTGGCCGTAGCATCCTCAGCGGTCACGCCGTTGGCCGCAGCACTTTTCGCAGTTCTGCCCTTGGCACTTGCGGTCTTCGTGGTCGCGCCCTTCGCCGTCGTGCCGTTGGCAGCAGCCCTGCCTGCCGTCACGATGTCCGCTTCAGCGTCCGCCGCATCACGATTGCCACGCTTGGCATTCGCGCTGGGCCGCCGAGGGGCGGGCGCCCGGCTTGCAGGTGCTGAAATGCCCTGATCCACCACGGTATCCGCTCCGCCGGACGAGATCGTCCCTCTGGGGCCATCCTTCTTCCCTGAACGGCTTGCAGGCCGGCGCGAGCTGGCTGACCTGCTCTCGTCCGCGGCGGCATCGGTAGCCACGAGCGCGACAGCAGCGTCCGCGGGCTCGCCAGCTGCGTCAGCCGACTCGACCCGCGATTGCTGCGGTACGCGTGCGCCTCGGCTCGTCGGCGTCGGCTGCTTGCGCGCCGCAGAGCTAGCAGCGCCTGCCACCGCGGTCACCCCTTCCTTCGCTGGCCGATGTGCCGCTCCGGTCCGGTCAGGTCACCCGACCGGTCTCGCAGCCGGCACCGACACTGTCCTGCGAGCGTCCGGTAAGAAACAGGACCTTACCGCCTGATCACCACATCTCCCGCCGTTCGCAGCGCCCCCTGCCTGCCACGCCTGGCAACGAGGACCTGTCCCACTCCAGACCCCCACGATAGGCGGAGTTGGACGGTAGGTCGTACCACTCGAAGCCCGAACCCCCTGATTGGATCGATGCCGGCAACTACACGCTGCGAAAGCGTACCCACAACCTTCGCGGCTTGATCTTCCTCGACATCCTCCGGCCGCGCCCTGGCGGCCTGACCGTTCTCGCCGAGCTTTGCCCATCACATGTCACCCTGACCCGTCTCGCCGGACTCCGGATGGAACTCGCCTGCAGTCAGGCGCGCCCGTTCTCTCGTCCGACCCCGACCCTCCGGCTAGCCGGCCCGCGCGCAGCCATCTGCAGCACGAGCACAGTGACGTCGTCGTCCTGCTCGTAGTCTTTGACCATCTTGTCGACGAGATAGTCGATCAGCTGGTCGGGATCCGCGACGATCTCCGCTGGCGCCTCGGCAGCCACGGCCACCAGTTCGTCGAGCCCGACGTGCAAGCCGCGCTGGCGGTTCTCCACTAGGCCATCGGAATACAGCACCGCAGTGTTTCCCGGCGCGACGCTGAATGGGTACTGCTGACGTGGGCTGGCCCACCCTAGCGGCGTGCCCTCCTCCGTCTGATACAGCAGCGGCTGCTGGCCGGGACCGAGCAGAAGCGGCGGCAGGTGGCCAGCATTGCCGATCACGCCCTCGCCAGTCTCCGGATCGACGACCAGGTAGCAGACGGTCGTCACCTGCTCATCGAGCTCGGTCGCGATGAAGAGCCGGTCCAGCCCCGCGAGCACGGCGGCGGGCCTGGGGTCGGTCAGCGCCAGCGCCCGAAGCGCGTTCCTGACCCGGCCCATCCCGGCCGCAGCGGTGAGCCCCTTGCCCATCACGTCCCCGGCCGCGACGGCCAGCTTCCCGTCAGGCAGCCGGAAGGCGTCGTACCAGTCACCGCCAACCTCGATGCCGTCCCGGCCCACCTGCGTCACCGGCCGGTACCTGGCCTTCAGCGCCACGCCTGGAACCTCAGGCAGCTGGTCCGGCAGCAGGCTGCGCTGAAGCGTCTCAGCCGTCGTGTGCTCCCGCTCGTACAGCATCGCTCGTTCCAGCGCGAGGGCGCACTGGCCAGCCAGAGCCTCCAGGAACACCCGGTCCTCGTCGGTGATCTGGCGCGGCCTGGTGAAGGAGAACTGCAAGGCGCCGATCGGCTCGCCTGACGTGATCAGCGGCAAGCCGACCCACGCCATCTCGTCGGTGTGCTGCAGGAACAGGTCGACGTCGGCCTCAGCCTCGAATTGCCTGCGCAGGCTCTGCGGGCTTCCGCAGATGAGCGGCCGGCGCAGGGCGATCGCTGCCGTCATCACGCTGGGAACGTCGAGCGGTACCTCGCCGCTCAGCTCGCCCGGCCCGTCCTGCGTGCCGTCGGAGGTGATCATCCGCAACCTGAGGCGGTCCTTGCTGACCAGGGCCACCGACGACCGGTCGGCCCCGATCGCAGACTGGCCGACTTCGGTGATGACTCCCACCACTCCCATCACCGACAGCTCGCCGGCCAGCGAGGACGTCGCCTGCTGCAGCCGGGAAGTGCGCAGCGCCGCGGCGGAGAGCTGCTCCGTCAGCCTTCCCCGCATCTCGTCGGCCTCGCGCTGACCGGTCACGTCGGTACTGGCGCCCATCCACTCGACGATGGCGCCATCGCGCTCGATGGGCACGGCACGGACGTCGTAATACCGGTAGGAGCCGGACTTGGTCCGGACACGATAGGTCCCGTCGAAGGCCGCGCCCGTCCGCACGCATTCGAGCCACTCGCGCTCGGTGCTCGCTCGGTCGTCAGGGTGGACTGCCGCCAGCCAGCCGCTCGCCAGGAACTCCTCGGGTGACTGGCCGGTAATCCACCGCCACTCCGGCGAGTCCTCAGCGACCTTGCCGGTCGGGTCGGTCACCCAGACGACCTGATTTCCTGCCTGGACCAGCGAACGGTAGCGCTCCGTCGTCCGGCGCATGGCATCAGCGGCGGCCTGCTCGGCGGTGACGTCGACGGCGATCATCGTCACCCCGGCGAAGCTTCCGTCCGGCCCAGGAGCCGGGAAGAAGGACAGCCTGAGCCGGCGCCCGCCGGCCACAGAACCACTCGCGCCCGCCTTGCCGTTGGCCGCTCCGGCCAGCCCGTGGCCCGAGGGCAAGTCGGCGCCAGCGGTACTGTCCAGAACTGGCGTGCCGTCCGCGAGCACCTTGCCGACGGCCGTCTCAGCCAGCGAGGCAAGCGCATCCGGCCACGCCTCGTGCAGCGTGTGCCCCACCTGCTCGGCCGCGGCAGTGCCAAGGCCGGTCATCTCCGCAAGCGAGTCGCTGACGCGGCCGAGGCGCATGCCGGAGTCGATGAAGGCGAATCCCACGGGCGCCTGGGCAAGCAGCGAGGTGAGCATCGCTGCATCGCATGCGGCCACGCCCGGATCCGGCTGCCCGGCCTGGGGCACGGATGCGGGCACGCTCATGGTGTGCACGTCGCGTCTGCGAGAGTCATCCTGAACGACCCCTCCCCTGCGACGTCCAACACAAGAAGGCTAGCGGCATCTTGACCGGAAGGCCCCCTGTCCGCGACGGAAGTGGCGCCGGCCCCTTTTAGCCAATTACTCAGGCTGACGGCCGAGGCACCCGGTTAAGGACTCAGCACCAGGCACGGGCTGCGCTCAACGCGCGCGGCCGGACCGGCCTAAGCGGCGCTTGCGTATAGCTTAGCCAGCCTGGCTAGCCGACGTAGGGCGATAACCAGCACTTTCCGGCCCACTGCAGCCTGCCAGGACCAGGAGAGCAGTGGCGTGGCGGGCACCGGGACGCGGCGATCGACGACCACGCTCGGTGATCTGATACCCGCTGGCATGGTCAGTCCTGATTTTTCCATTTATGCCGCTCGCGCGCATGACCACCGCCGCATGCCGGGTAATCTCCACCTTGCGCCGCCTTTTCGCCGCGGCGTGCCGGGGTTAAGCATGGCATCGTCGTGACCTGATCTGAAAAGCTAGGTAAATGAGCCCGCAGAACCGACGCGCCGAGTCTTCGAGCGGTTCTGACCGAACCGGGTCGCCTGGTCGGGTTGGCCAGGGCAGCACGCCGCCACCGCCCAACGCGCTCTTTGCCGAGATGCTCCGTGCGGCCAGGGAACTGCTCGCCGTGCGGAGCCCGCTCGACGCCGAGCTGATGGTGAGCGAGCTGCTCGGGACCTGGTGGCGGCAGCAGGCAGGTTCGGGGAGCGGCACGCCGCCTCGGCGGCGCCGCGCCGATGTCGAAGAACTGGTCGGTGAGGGACTGGTCGACTACGCCGCCGGACAGGGC
Organism: Streptosporangiaceae bacterium; assembly: GCA_030043395.1. The sequence continues at coordinate 3,097 of JASHXW010000211.1, read as the reverse complement.
AGCCCGGCCGCCCTCGCCCTGCTGTCCGGCATAGCCTGCCTCGGCACGGCGCGCCAGGCCATCAAAGCCGAGAAGGCCGCCCTGGAGCTGATGGACCGCGGCGTCGCCAGGCCCGGCTGGGCCGAGCACGCCGGCGCTGTCGTCTCCGGCGAGTGCTACCTGCACTCTGACGTCTACGGCGATCGCGACGAAGTGATCTGCGTCTACAGCTACGGCGGCCGGGACGAGCACGCGCTCGTGATGATCGTCGACTACAACGCGGGCGGGATGCTCAAGGACGGCTGGGTCACGTCCAAGGTCGACAAGCTGCTCAACTACTGCGCCGAGGCTGGCGAGGGCGGTGGTGACGGGTCGCTGGAGAGCATCCAGGCACCAGCCGCGAGAAAGCTGCTCGAGTCCGCGCTCGCGGTCACTGAGAGCGCGCCAAGCCCGCTGGTCAGCAAGTCATTCCCGTCCTATCACGCCTTCGTCAGGGCGCGGATCCGGACGCTGCCGCCAGCTCAAGGAAAGACCGGTAGGGCCAGCGGCGCTCACTCCGATGCCGCCCGGCCGGGCTCGCATGGTCACAGCCCGCTGGCGGGCCCGGCTGCGACCAGCCGCCGGCCGTGGCGCAAGGACCGGCGGGCGATGCTCGTCGCCGAATTCCTCGCTTCGGACGAGGCCGAGGACCTCTCGGACATCAAGGCGGCGAGCCGGTGCGCCGACCACATCGTGGACTACGGCTGCGACCAGGATTTCGGTCGTCCGCTGCGGGTCAGCCCGGCCAAGGCAGAGACCTTCCTGCTCGACTGGCTGCCGCGCAAGGTCATGCTCTCCCAGGCCGAACAGCACGCGATGCCGCATGTGCTCGTCGCATGGGCGCGCTTCGCTGGCGCCAAGTCGGGGCTCGACAGCGCTGCGATCGGCAGGACGCTCGAAGCGGTATTCGAGGCGATGCCGACGTTCAGCAAGGTCTACCGCGACCCGGCGTCCTATGGCCTGGAGCCCGGCCTGGTCGCCCGGCTGCTGCCAGATCATGACCTGGAGGCCCTGCCGCGGCGCGCGCTGGCGTTCGGCGTGCTCGACGGCGTCTACAACGGAACCAACCTGCGGTTGCTGGACCCTGCCAAGGCCGAGGACCGGCTGGTCTTGCTGACCGCCGACCACACGACTCCGGACGGCAGGCGGGCGAGCCCGGAGCACATCAGCAAGCACGCGGCACTGGCCGAACGGCTCTGGCGCGGCGACCCGCCCGAGTTGTGGGAGGCGGCGCAGCGGCTGCTCGACCTGCGGATGACCCGCCACGATGTCGTGCACGCCCTGATCGAAGCCATCGAGACAGCAGGCACCGACGACCGGGCGATCCGGCTGGCGCTCGGCGACCTGCCGCAGGAGCCACCGGATTGAGCGGTGCCGCCGAGGAGCAGGGCCCGGTCGTCGACCTCAACGCCGACCTCGGCGAGTCCTTCGGGATCTGGGTCCTGGGTGACGACCGCGCCCTGATGGACATCATCAGCAGCGCGAACATCGCCTGCGGCTTCCACGCAGGCGACCCGCTGACGCTGCGACGGGCCTGCGCGGAAGCCGTGGCCAGGGGCGTCACGATCGGCGCCCAGGTGAGCTACCGCGACCTGGCTGGCTTCGGCCGGCGCGAGATGGATGTCCCGCCTGACGAGCTGACCGCCGAAGTGCTCTACCAGATCGCTGCCCTGGACGGCATCGCCAGGGCTGAAGGCGGCGGCGTCCGGTATGTCAAGCCGCATGGCGCCCTGTACCACCGGGCAGGCCGCGACCCCGTGCAAGCCGGCGCCCTCGTCGAGGCGATCCGCGTCTATGACCCCGAGCTGCCGCTGCTCACCCAGTCCCGCAGCCTGGCCAGCCAGATCGCAGCCAGCGCCGGGATCAGCGTGGTCAGCGAGGCCTTCGCCGACCGCGGCTACAACGCTGACGGCACCCTCGTGCCGCGCGGGCGCCCTGGTGCGGTCCGGACCGACGCTGCTGACGTCACCGAGCAGGCCGTGACGATGGTGACCAGGGGAATCGTCAGGACGGCCGATGGCGAGGAGGTACCCGTCACGCCCCGGTCGATCTGCATCCACGGCGACACATCGGGCGCCGTCGCCTTGGCCAGGTCCGTGCGCCGCGGGCTGGAGCAGGCTGGCGTGCGCATCGTGCCCTTCGCGTGATCGCGGCACTGCGCGCCGGCGACGCTGGCCTGCTGCTCGAGACGGATGTCCAGCCCGCCATCCTGGCAACAGCCATCGCCCAGGCCAGCCTGCCAGGGGTCGTCGATGCCGTCACCGGCGCGCGGACGGTCCTGGTAATCACCGTTCCTGGAAGCTGGCGGCCTGCCGAGCTTGCCGCCGCCATCGCCGCCCTGCCTTTGCCGGAGCACGCCCCGACTGGCGCAGTGACCGAGATCCCTGTCGTGTATGACGGGCCGGATCTGCCCGACGTGGCGCGGCTGACCGGCCTGAGCGCTGAGGAGGTCATCGCCCGGCACAGCGCCCCCGAGTACACCGTGGGCTGGCTGGGCTTCTCCCCCGGCTTTGGTTACCTGACTGGACTCGACCAGCGGCTCGACGTCCCGCGCCTGGCCACCCCGCGGGTGAGCGTCCCGGCGGGATCGGTCGCCATCGCCGGCGGGCTGGCCGCCGTCTACCCGTCCGCGTCCCCTGGCGGCTGGCGGCTGCTCGGGAGGACGAGGACCCGGATGTGGGATCCGGAGCGGGAGCCGCCGTCGCTGCTGTCGCCGGGAGCGCGAGTGCGGTTCGTGCCCGTCGCGCCAGATCATCTCCCGGGAGGCCAGGAGGACGTGCCGGCGCTGGGCGGGACCGACGTAACGGGAGTCGCCGCGACCGCCGACGCGTCTGCTGCGCGCTTCCCCGCGCGAGCGGGTGCCGCGGGCACAAGTAGCACCGCGCCGGCCTCGGGTCCGCTGCTTGGCCGTTACGTCGAAGTCGTCATGCCCGGACCGCTGGCCACCGTGCAGGATCTCGGCCGGACCGGACTGGGCGCGATCGGGGTGCCGCCGTCGGGCGCCGCCGATGCGGCGAGCCTCGTCGTCGCGAACCGGCTGATCGGCAACCCGGATGACGCGGCTGGCATCGAGCTAACA
>JASHXW010000210.1 GCA_030043395.1 Streptosporangiaceae bacterium | reverse complement strand
CCATCGCCAGCCACGTCGTCTGTCTTCTTAGCTACTTCCTTGACAAGCTCGGCGCCGATCTTCTCCCACGGGTCCTCGAGCTCGATCTCCTTGGCGATGGACACGCCATCGTTGGTGATCGTGGGGGCTCCCCACTTCTTCTCGAGCACGACGTTGCGGCCCTTCGGGCCGAGGGTTACCTTCACGACGTCGGCGAGCTGGTTCATGCCGCGCTCGAGGCCGCGCCTGGCGTCCTCGTCATACGCGATCATCTTCGCTGCCATAGGCTCCAGTCCTCCCGGAACTTATTGCCTGTTCGATCTCGACCGAGCCGACGCCCGCGACGGACGGCACAACTGCAGACAGACCCTTCCCGCTGCGCGCAGTGCCTCATCGCCCCGATCACGCTTACTGAGTTGTCACTCTCACCCGGAGAGTGCCAACGACTTGTTTAGCACTCTCCGGGTGAGAGTGCAAGCTGAAGGCCGGCCGGGACCATGCCAGCCAGGCCTGAGCATGACCTTGGCCACGTTACCCGGAGGCTGGCCACGGTCACTCGGAGGCCGGGCACGCGAAGACCCGGCATCCAGTCCTGGGTGCCGGGTCTGCCGCGTTAAAGCGCGGAACTAAACCGTTCGGACGGCCTCAGCCTGAGGCCCGCGGTCGCTCTGTGTAATCTCGAATTCGACGCGCTGACCTTCTTCAAGCGTGCGGTAGCCGTCCGCCTGAATTGCTGAGAAGTGGACGAAGACGTCCCTACCACCGTCGACCGCGATGAAGCCGTAGCCCTTATCCGCGTTGAACCATTTGACGGTGCCCTGAGCCATGAACAACAACTCCCTAACTTTTGCTCGGGCTTCGGGTCACGCCCTTGCTCGCGAAACCCGTTGATCGCGGAACGGGCTTGACGTGCTGCGCAAGCTCTGCCTGCCGTTCTCGCCGTACCGACAGCGACCGGACATTACCCTACATGCTCTGGGCGTCCGGCGTACTGCGATACCCTCTCTCTCCGATCTCGTCCTCGCCTGCGCGGCAGTCACGCATGGCGACGGTTAAAGAGTGGTTTTAGCTGAAATAGTGGCTTGACCACCGGACTCGCGCGAGCGGGCCGGATGGTGTGCGGCGGCAGACCGCAACCGCCGCGCCGCCGCCGTATGCCGGAAAGCTATGCGTGCCGGCATACGACAACGGCATGAGTCTCAATGGCACATGCTACCTATCACGGGTTCGTCCAGCCCCGATCAGGCACCCCCGCAGCGGACTTGCGACTGGCATGGCAACGCGAACCGCCAGGCACGATGCCTTTCGGCCAGATCCGCCTGCGATCGCCAGTCATGTCATTGCCCGCGCATTACCCGCCGTTGCCATGTGCTTACCAACTGCGCTGAAAGCCGGACGCGGTCTGATTCGGAATTCCAGGCCAATTCCGCTCGGACTGAGCGCTCTCGTAAAGCCGGGTGAACTCGTCCAAGTTCGGCTTGATCGGCTCGGGCACGACAGTCGCGCGGGCGGCCGCGTTAATCGTCTTCAGGCCGTCGCCTGAGTTGATCAGCACAGTCTCCTGGCCGGGATCGATCTGGCCCGACGCGATCAGCCTGCGCAGCACCGCGATGGTCACGCCGACAGCCGTCTCACCGAAGATGCCCTCCGTCGCGGCGAGCAGGCCGATCGCCGCGGCGATCTCGTCGTCGGGCGCGTCAGCGACGGCACCGCCGGTGCGCCGCACGACATCGAGAACGTAGGGGCCGTCGGCCGGGTTGCCGATCGCCAGCGACTTGGCGATCGTGTCCGGCTTGACCGGATCCACGAAGTCCCTGCCGTCCTTGAACGCAGCGGACACAGGCGCGCATCCGCTGGCTTGGGCGCCGTAGACGCGCACGTCCTCGCCGTCGACCAGGCCAAGGGTCGTCAGCTCGCCGAACGCCTTGCTGATCTTGACCAGCTGAGCGCCGGAGGCCACTGGCACCACGATCTGCCGCGGCAGCCGCCAGCCCAGGTCCTCGGCGATCTCGTAGCCGATCGTCTTGGAGCCCTCGGCGTAGTACGGCCGGACATTGACGTTGACGAAAGCCCAGTCGTCCCGCTCCTCGGCAAGCTCGGACGCGAGCCGGTTGACGTCGTCATAGCCACCTTCGACCTTGACGAGCAGACCGCCGTACACGGCGGAGGCCAGGATCTTCTCCGGCTCGAGGTTCGCGGGGATGAGCACCACCGACTCGATCCCCGCCCTGGCCGCTGCCGCCGCGACCGCGTTGGCCAGGTTGCCCGTCGACGGGCAGGCCAGCACCCGGTACCCCATCTCCAGGGCCGCGGCGAGCGCCACCGCTACAACCCGGTCCTTGAACGAGTGCGTCGGGTTGGACCGCTCGTCCTTCACCCACAGCAGCCGCATGCCGAGCGCGGCGGCCAGCCGGTCCGCACGCACGAGCCTGGTGCGGCCTGGCTCGGTGTTCGGTCGCCGCGCGATGTCCGGCGGGACGGGAAGCAGGCTGGCGTAGCGCCAGATGTTCGGCGGACCAGACTGGATTTGCTCCCTGGTGATCGCCGGCAGGTCGTAGGTCACCTCAAGCGGGCCGAAGCACTCCAGGCACGCGTGCTGGCCGCCGAGATCAAAGCTGGTGCCGCACTCGCGGCAGGCGAGCGCGCGCGCGTTGCCGAACCGGGCGGAATTGTCGCACGCCACAGGTGTGCTGCTGACGACAGATGTCATGACAGTGAGGCCTCTCCTCATCTCTCCTGCCGCCAGGCCGTCTTACCTGGCAGTCAGGCCGGAGTTGGCACCAGTCACGAGATGGCCTCACCGTCGAGCGCTAATCACCGTGATGGTTGCCGGGGCTTCGCAGGGCCGTTCCCTCCACCCCTCTGGATGAGCAAATATGAAGTTTTCCCGCGTACCTGGCCGGACCAACGCTGCCATCGCCGCAGTTGAGCGACAGGTTAGCACGCTGGCCCCGAAGTTCCTGGCGCAGGTCCCGGCCTGCGCCGCCGCGTTCAGGCGGCGTTAACCTCACCCCGTGGGCAATGCGACCAGCAGGCGCCGGGTGCTCGTGGCGTCCAATCGAGGACCAGTCTCCTTCAGCCGGAACGACGACGGGCAGCTGTCGGTCCGCCGTGGCGGTGGCGGGGTGGTCTCCGGGCTCTCCTCGGTCGCCGGGTCGGAGGACATGCTGTGGGTGTGCGCCGCCTTGAGCGACGCCGACCGGGCGGCTGCCCGTCGTGCTCCCGGCGGCACGCTTGACCTGGACGGCAGCCCCGGCGGCTCGACCGTCCGGATGCTGGACATACCGCCTGCCACGTTCAACCGCGCCTATAACACCGTGGCCAACTCGGTGCTCTGGTTCATCCACCACCTGCTCTACGACACCCCGAACCAGCCACAGTTCGGGCTCTCGTTCCGGCGCGACTGGGATGCCTACCGCGAGTACAACCAGGCCTTCGCCCAGGCCCTTGCCGACGCCGCGAACGTGAACGGGCAGGCCAGTGCGTCGGGACAAGTGCGTGCAGCGATCCAGGACTACCATCTGGCGCTCGCACCGCGGCTGCTCGCCAAGCAGGCGCCCGGGGTCAGGATCGCGCACTTCTCGCACACCCCATGGGCTCCTGTCTCGTACTTCAGGTTGCTGCCCGACGCGATCGCCATCGAGGTGCTCGACGGAATCCTTGGCGCCGACCACGCCGGGTTCTTGTCCCAGCGGTGGGCCGATGCCTTCATGGATTGCTGCGAGCACGTGCTCGGCGCCTCGGTGGACC
>JASHXW010000209.1 GCA_030043395.1 Streptosporangiaceae bacterium | reverse complement strand
GGCGAGCTCGACTCGGCTGGCGGCGTGATCTGCGAGCCGAACGACGCTCCGCTGGACTCGCGGCACCTGGACATGATCTACGCGCTGCAGACCCTGACCGACAAGATCTACATGGGCAATGTCGTTTCCGGGTCGAACGCTGCCGACACGATCAAGATGACCGAGATCCTCTTCGGCGGCGCGGGGGAAAAGGGCAGAGCGGCAATCGAGGCCACGCCGGCGACGATCTCGCTGATCAACTGCAACTCGCCGCTGCGCTGGGACGACCGGATGCTCGACGCCCAGTTCGAGTACTGCGCGGCGGCGCAGCCCGTGGTGCTGACTCCGTTCCTGCTGATGGGCGCCATGTCCCCGGTGTCGATCCCGTCGGCGCTGGCGCAGCAGCTTGCCGAGGCGCTGTCCGGCATCGCGCTCGCGCAGCTGATCCGGCCGGGTTGCCCGATCATCGTCGGGTCGTTCCTGTCCAACATCGACATGCAGTCAGGCTCGCCGAGCTTCGGCACGCCGGAGTCCGCGATAGGGCTGCTCTGCACCGGGCAGCTTGCCCGGCACTACGGCCTGCCGTTTCGCACCGGCGGCGGCCTGAATTCCAGCCAGACCTGCGACGCGCAGGCCGCGTACGAGTCGCTGATGACGATGCTGCCGACCTTCCTGGCCGGCACGAACTGGGTCATGCACGCGGCAGGCTGGCTGGAAGGCGGGCTGGTGTCGTGCTACGAGAAGTTCATCGTCGACATCGAGCTGCTGCGGATGCTGCAGGTGGAGTTCACGCCGCTGGAGATCGACGAGGCCTCGCTGGCGTTCGGCGCGCACGAGGAAGTCGGTCACGGCGGGCACTTCCTCGGCGCCCAGCACACGATGGAGCGGTTCAGGGAATGCTTCTACCGGCCGCTGCTGTCCTCGACGGCGAACTACGAGCGCTGGCTGCGGCTCGGCGGCAAGGACACGACGGCGCGAGCGTCGGAGATCGTGGCGAAGAAGCTGGCCGAGTACGAGCAGCCGCCGCTGGATGATGCGGTGCGGGCGGAACTCGAGGACTACGTCAGTCGCCGTCGAGCGGAACTGGGGGATTGAGAACCATCCAACGCTGACGCACCGAGGGCCGGACTCGCCCGGCCGCCTGAACGGCTAGCCGTGCGAGTCCGGAACCCTCGGGGCGACGTGAACTGGGATCAGGTTCAAGACCTGCAGTTGGTAGCTGGCTAGCTGACGAACTTGTTCGCTACCCAGGCGGTGCCGCCCGTGCGGGTAGTCCAGACCGTGTCGCCCTGGGCGACGCGGGCGGTGAGCGGGTCCTCGAAGCCGACCAGGATGACCGGGGTCTTCGACGGCATCGTGATGTCGGTGACCCAGGTGCGGCCGCCGTTCTGCGACTCGATCAGCTTGCTGCCGTGGGTGCCAGTCTCGGTGACCAGGATGCGGTTCGAGGTTCCCGCGGCGATCTGGTAGCTCTCGATCGTGCCCTTCGGCGCTTGTGCTGCTGGCAGGACGTGGTCGGGACCAAAGGTCGCGCCGTCGTTGTGCGAGATCCGGACGTAGGCAGGGCCGAACTTGCCGTTGGGCATCGGCATCTGGTGCTGGCACAGCAGGATAAGCGTGTCCGGCGGCGCGAGTGCCACGTCGGAGGCGTATCCGCTCTTGCCGCCGCACTTGTCGGGACCGCTGGCCCAGGTCTTGCCGTTGTTGACCGACCGGTCGATCTGTGCCGTGGCGCGGACCCCGCCGGCTGGGTTGCCGTAGCCGACCAGGATGAGGCGATCGCCCTGGCGGTAGAGCAGCGGCGGGCAGATCATCTCGATCTTCGGGGCTGGCAGGGTGGTCCAGGTGTCCGAGCCGACGGCCGCGGATTGCAGCTGGTACGGCTGGCCAGCGCAGCCGGTGCTGCCGGTGATGACTCGCGCGACGGTGCCGTCGGCTCCCTCAAGCGAGCTGATGTCGGCACCGGGCAGTCGCGTCCAGGTATGACCGCCGTCGGTGGTCAGGAACAAAGAGGGATCGTAGGCGTAGCCGATGTCGGAGTTCATGAAGCGGACTTGCTCCGCGCATGGCTTGCCGTGCGGGCACTGGCCGTACACACCGCCCGCGTACTTGGTCGGCGGGGTGAGCGCCTGCCAGTGCGTGCCGCCGTCGGTCGTGCCGAGCAGCGCCAGGCAGTGATGTGCCCCGCACTTGAACGAGCCGAGCGCCCAGCCCTGGTTGTCGGAGACGAACGTCATCGACAGGACCTGGAATCCGGACGGCGCGTCGGTTGCGCTGGCCGTCGTGGTGGCCGTTCGAGTGGGTGAGGGTGCCTGCGTCTTCGCGGCCGAGTTGGAGGATGCGGGCTTGGACCCGCTTCCGGCGCTTGGTCCCTGAACTGTTCCGCACCCAGCAAGAGCCAGGCCGATGGCGAGCGCGGCTAGCGCAGTAGCGCCGATGGCCTTGCCGCCTGCCGTGGCCGCGGTGCCCGGAGTCCGGGTGATGCGCTTGAACACCGTGACCTCCTAGAGAGAGTCCTTGTTGGCATCAACATCTCCTAAGACAGCACAACGTCCTTTTTCGTTGGGCACAAGTTGCCTGGCCCGTGTCAGATGCGTACCGGCCGCCAGCGGAGTCCCGCATCTGTCGTCCGCAGCAGCTCGGGATGTCCGCCGTACCCGGGCGTTCCCAGCACGATGAAGCCCGTAGCCGCGGTGACGTAGGCCAGCGACCGCCAGGGGCCGTCGCCGAAGAGGCCGACCCGCCGCCAGGTCCGGCCACCGTCCGCCGAACGGCCAATCCAGCTCGGGATCCCCGCTGAGCCAGCGAAGGTAAGCACCTTCGCCTGGCGCGGCGGGAGCGCTATCGTGCCCCCGTCGCCGATGACCGGGCCCTTTCGGCCGGCGAGATGCACCGACCGCCCGCCATCGCGTGACGTCATGATCTCGATGCCTTCCTCGCCCGTGTTGAAGGCAGCGCTGCTCGCGCACAGGAAATCCACCCAGGACTTGCTGGCCGCGGCGATGCCGATCAGCTGGTAGTTGCCAGCGCAGGCGAACGGATGCTCCTGCCAGCGCCCTCGGGCCCTCGTCCATGCCCCGCTGCCAGAAGCCGCCCACACAGTCGTTCCGGCGGTGGTCAGTTCCGAGACATCGCCCACGGCCCGGACGGGTCGCCACTCGTCCCGGCCCACCGGGCTGGCAACCAATTCGCTGGTCTCACTCCTTGGTGGCACCACGATCGCGTATGCGGTGGCGCCGGCGATTGCGAGGCTCTCGACGCGCCCGCGGACGGCCAGCCTGCGCCAGCGGGCTGCCCCGTCTCTGGTCACCCAGAGACCGGATCCGTAAATCCAGCCGACGCGATCACTCGCGAACGCGAGATTGTCCACCTGCGTCCCGCGCGGCGGCGTAGCCAGAACGCTCCAGTGGCGGCCGCCGTCCGTCGTGGCGACGAGCCAGGGACGGCATGAGAAGTGTCCGGGCGGGCAGTTCACCGCGCCGAGCACGAAGCCTGCGTTCGCCGAGAGGAAGCTAGCCGACCCCGGCTGGAACCCCGAAGGCACAGCTCGCCCGCGCCCCACGCGGGGGAGTGAGTCTGGAGCCCGCACGGCGGCCTGCCGCGGCAAGCTCGCAGCCATTGCCGGGGTGGCTGCGACGCAGAGCAGCACTGACATTGCGAGGATCGGCATCGGCAATCGGCGCATGGCGATCACTGTCTTTCAGCACGAGCGTCCCTGTGTGCATGCATAGACGCGCACTGCTATTCACCGGTTGACATGACATCGACGACCCTGGCAAACGGCTCATTGGCGCAAGCTCTTCCCGGGCGCGTGGCCGCCCGTAGACGCTAGCGCTGAGTACAATTAGATACATGGGTTCAATCGCCAAGGTCGTGACGCGGCGGGCGCTGCGCGGGCCTGACCCGGCGCTCCAGTGGTGGCAGTCACGTACTCCAGCTGAGCGACTGGCCCATGTCCAGGAACTGCGCTGCGAATACTACGGTTGGACAGATGGAGCTGGACCGCGACTTCAGCGAGTTCATCGCATCGTGCGCCAAGCGTAGAGTCCGCTTCCTGATCGTCGGTGGATACGCGGTGGCTGTGCACGGTCACCCTCGTTTCACCAAGGATCTCGACGTGTGGGTATGGCTAGACGAGCAGAACGCAGAGCGGATCGTTGCCGCGCTAGACGACTTCGGATTCGGTTCGCTTGGCCTTACACCATCTGACTTCCTGCAGGAGGACGTCGTTATTCAACTCGGTCATCCACCGAAGCGAATCGACATATTGACGCAGGTGGACGGTGTGGACTTCAGTTCCTGCTGGAAACGGCGAGTAGAGGTGAATCTCGCGGGCCAGAGTGTGCCCTTCATCTCGGCAGCAGACCTCGTGGCCAACAAGAAGGCTTCGGCGCGACCGCAGGACGTCGCGGACGTAGCGGCACTCGAGGGTCGGATCTCTGACTCATGAGGAGCCGGGCCACCGGCCAGGACCGCTAGAGCTGGGCGCGGAGCTTTGCCGCTGCTCCTGTCATGGCCCTGAGCTTGCCGAGAGCTGATTCGCGCGGCAGGTACTTCATGCCGCAGTCGGGCGCGAGAACGACCTGCTCGGCTGGCACGTATGGCAGCGCGCGGCGCACCCTGTCGGCGACCTGATCGGCGCTCTCGACAGCCTGGTCACCGAGGTTCAGCACGCCGAGGATGATCGTCTTTCCGGCCTCGGCCAGGGGTGCCAGCACCTCGCAGTCCAGCTCGGACTGAGCTGTCTCGATCGAGATCTGGTTCGCGGTGCAACCCGCCAGCTCGGGCAGG
>JASHXW010000208.1 GCA_030043395.1 Streptosporangiaceae bacterium | reverse complement strand
TTCCGCGGTCACGGCAGGTCGGGCGGCGAGTCGACGGTGGGGGACAAGGAGATCAGGGACGTCGAGGTGGCCGTCGGCTACGCCAGGGAGCTCGGCTACCGGCGGATCGCCACGGTCGGCTTCTCGATGGGCGCCTCGGTCGTGCTGCGGCACGGCGGCCTGATCGGGGGAGTCGACGCCGTGGTATCCGTCAGCGGGCCCGGCCAGTGGTACTACCGCGAGACGCGGCCCATGCGGCTGGTCCACCTCGCGGTCGAGCACCGCGCTGGGCGGCTGATCACCAAGGTGTTCCTCAAGACCAGGATCACGAACGGCAAGTGGGACCCGATCCCGCTGCCGCCAGCTGACGCGGCCGCGCTCATCTCGCCGGTGCCGCTGCTGATCGTGCACGGCGACAAGGACGAGTTCTTTCCCGTCGATCATGCGCAGCGCCTGTACGACGCGGCGAAGGAGCCCAAGGAACTGTGGCTGGTTCCCGGGTTCACGCATGCCGAATCGGGGGCCAGCCCGCAGCTGATCAGGCGGATCGGCGCCTGGATACGAGACGCATGCGTTCCGGAAGTCTCCAGCGCGCCAGGGACCGCCGAATCCGGTGCCGCCGAGCCCGGTGCCGCCGAGTCAGTTACCCGGCAGGATGATAGGTCGGCCGAGGCCGACGAGGTGACCCCTGCCGAGTCGCCGGCTGAGGCTGACGTGGCGCCGAGCTTCTAGCCGAACCGAACCAGCCTGAGCTAGCCGAACCAGACCGAGCCCGGGAGGACCTCGTGGCGTGGGATTTCTCGACCGAGCCGGAGTTCCAGGAGCAGCTTGACTGGGTGGAGCAGTTCTGCCGGACCGAGGTGGAGCCACTTGACCTGGTCTTTCCTGGCGCTGCTTACTCCCGCGACCCGAAGGCCAAGGCCCTCGCCGATCCGCTGAAGCAGCAGGTCAAGGACCGTGGCTTGTGGGCGCTGTTCCTCGACCGCGACCTCGGCGGCCCAGGGTTCGGCCAGCTGAAGCTGGCCCTGCTGAACGAGATACTCGGCCGGTACCGCTCAGCACCGGTGATCTTCGGCACGGCCGCTCCCGACACCGGGAACATGGAGATGCTCGCCGCCTACGGCACCGAGGAGCAGAAGCAGCGCTGGCTCTACCCCCTGATGAATCAGGAGATCTTCTCCGCGTACTCGATGACCGAGCCGCAGGGCGGGTCTGACCCGAGCCTGTTCCAAACCCGCGCGGTGCGCGACGGCGACGAGTGGGTGATCTCCGGCGAGAAGTGGTTCACCAGCGCTGGGGCCTGGGCCGACATCATCTTCGTGATGTGCGTCAACGGGATGTTCGTGGTGCCGCGACGCAGCCCCGGCGTCGAGATCGCCGAGTCCCCTGCTGTCCACAACCACATTCGCTATAACAAAGTGCACGTACCACTCGATCACCTGCTCGGACCGCTCGACGGGGCCAAGGTGCTGGCGCAACGCCGCCTCGGCGGAGGCCGGATCCATCACGCGATGCGGACGGTGGCTCAGGTCAAGCTGGCGTTCGACATCATGTGCGAGCGGGCGCTGAGCCGTCAGTCGCATGGCAAGACGATTGCCGAGCACCAGATGGTGCAGGAGGCCATCGCCGACTCCTACGCGGAGCTGAACATGCTCCGCCTGCTGGTGCTGTGGACCGCCTGGACGATCGACAACTCAAGCACGAAGGAGGCCAGGACGCAGATCGCCGCGTGCAAGTACACCTGCGCCAAGGTGCTCCGCGAGGTCAGCTACCGTGCGCTGCACATCATGGGATCGCTGGGCACCACGGACCTGACGCCGTTGCAGGCCATGTGGGCGGGCGCGCCGACCATGGCGATCGCTGACGGCGTCGACGAGGTGCACAAGGTGACCGTGGCCCGCAACGTGCTGAAGGAGTACGAGCCGCATCCTGGCTTGTGGCCGACCGAGTACCTGCCGGCCAAGCGCGAGGAAGCGCGCAAGAAGTACGCCGACCTGATCGCCGCCGATCCGGCTCTGGCCGCATGGGCCGACTTGGCTGCGCGCGGCAAGACGCCGAGAGCCTGAACCTGCAACGAGTGCGGGGTAGCCTTTCGGGCATGGGACTCTTCCAGCGCGCACATGAGATAGTCGCGGCCAAGACCAACAAAGCCCTCGACGCGGCCGAGAAGCCGGACGAGATGCTCGATTACTCCTACGAGCAGATGCTCGACCACATCACCGATGTCCGGCGAGCCCTGGTGAACATCGCGGCGTCGCGCAAGCAGCTTGAGCTCCAGGAGCAGCAGCTCCAGCACACCGCCGATCACTTGCAGGACCAGGCTAAGGCGGCCCTGGCCGCGGGGCGCGAGGACCTGGCCAGGGAGGCGCTGTCCCGCAAGGCCGCGACCCAGCAGCAGATCGACGAGATGGAGCCGCAACATCAGCAGCTCACCGAGCAAGAGCAGAAGCTCGAGCAGAACCTCGCCGCCCTGCAGCAGCGGGTGAACCAGTTCAGGACCCAGAAGGAGGTCATGAAGGCGCAGTACACGGCGGCGCAGGCGATGACCTCGGTGAACGAGTCCGCCACGGGGATCTCCAAGACCTTCAACGACTCCGG
>JASHXW010000207.1 GCA_030043395.1 Streptosporangiaceae bacterium | reverse complement strand
CTCGCGCAAGCGGGCGACACTCCGGATGTCATCGTGGGCTGCACTGGCGGCGGGTCGGACTTCGGCGGCTTGGCCTTCCCCTTCCTGCGCGAGAAGATGGCAGGCCGGATGAACCCGACCATCCGCGCCGTCGAGCCAGCCGCGTGCCCGTCGTTCACCCGCGGCACGTACGCCTACGACTTCGGCGACACGGCAGGCATGACCCCGCTGCTGAAAATGCACACCCTCGGGCACGAGTTCATCCCCGACCCGATCCACGCCGGAGGGCTGCGCTACCACGGCATGTCGCCGCTGCTTTCGCACATCTACGAGCTCGGCCTCATCGAGGCAGTCGCCAAGCCGCAGTCCGAGTGCTTCGCGGCTGGCCTGCGGTTCGCTCGCACCGAGGGCATCGTCCCGGCACCGGAGCCCACGCACGCCGTCGCCGCTTGCATCGAGGAGGCCCTGCGCTGCAAGGAGACCGGCGAGGAGAAGGTCATCCTGACCGCGCTGTGCGGCCATGGCTTGCTCGACCTGCAGGCCTACGGTGACTACATGTCAGGCAAGATGCAGGACCTCGAGCTGTCCGAGCTGCAGGTCCAGGCAGCGCTTGAGGGTCTGCCGGCCGGCGTCTAGCTCGTCGGGCGAAGGCTCAACGAGCCGTGCTCGCCAGGGCTGCTAGCGACTGGCGAGCACGGCTGGTAACTCACCCTTAGTGGCCTTCTTGACTTGCGCAGGCGACAGACCGTCATGCTGGCGTCCCGGCACGCACGTCGACCTCGATTCCGGTCTCGCGCTCGGAAACCTGCCACAGTGCGGCAATCGCCTTGTCCATGCCGACCCTGCGCACGATTGGCTTGCGCACCGGCGGTCCGTTGTTGACGAACAGCGGTCCGTAGAATTCGCCGCCCTTCGCCGCGGGGTCTGTTGCAGCGCGAAGCTGCGACAGCGCGCCATTAGCCGCAGGCATTCCGGTGCGGCGAGCGAGGAAGAGGAAGAACCGCTGGCTGGCGCCTCCGCCGGTCTCCTGCACGCTGACCGCCTGCAGGTCCGTGTTCGACAGTCCCGGATGCGCGATGAGGCTGGCCGTGCCCGATCCTGCCTTCTCCAGTTCGTGCTCGAGGCCAAGGCCGAAGTGGAAGTTGGCAAGCTTGGCCTGGCCATACGCACGCCACGGCCGGTATCGGCCCCTAAGGTGCGGGTTGGCCGGGTCGACCGCATGGCCCATGTGGTGTGCCGTGCTGGTCACGGTCACGATCCGCGCGCCGGGCGTCCGCAGCAGCGCGGGCAGCAGCAGCGCAGTCAGCGACCAGTGGCCCAGGTGGTCCACGCCGAACTGCATCTCGAAGCCGTCAGCGGTCTTCCCCTCGGGGATGCCCATGACGCCGGCGTTGTTGATGAGCAGGTCGATGTTCTCGTGCGCGGCCAGGATCTGCCCGGCCGCAGCACGCACTGACGCCTGCGAAGCGAGGTCCAGCGCTACCAGTTCCAGCACGGCATCGGGGATGCTGGAACGGATTTCGGTGACCGCGCCCGCCGCCTTGTCCTGGTTGCGTACGGCCATCACGACATGCGCGCCCTTCGCGGCGAGCTGACGGGCGGTCTCGAGCCCGAGCCCGCCGTTGGCCCCTGTCACGACCGCGAGGCGGCCGTGCTGGTCAGGGATGTCTGCTGCGCTCCAGGCCACGATGACCTCCGTGATTGACTGCTTCGCCACGTCTACGCTACGACCGCCTCGTCCAGCCAGGACCGGCGCGGCGGGCGGCGCGTCCGTGTCCGCCGCTACTCGGTGCCTTGGTCGCGCTCTGCCCTGAGCCGGGCCTCAGCGCGGGCCACCTTCGCCGCGTCGTCGGCTTCCCGGCTGCCTCGCAGGCCCTTGAGTTTCGGGAGCAGTTCGGCCTTGAAGGCCGGCTTGTCAAGCACCAGCTTGGCGTGATCCTCCGGGTCATAGCGGACGGGGACGGTCGCGCCGGGCTTCAGGAAGTGCCCCAGGCCCTCGAAGTCCTGGTAATCCAGCGACTTGGAACCCCATGCTTCGGCATCTTCGAACCTGAAGGCTCGGTCGAAGGCACTCAGCTCCCCGGAGGTCTCTACCTGGGAACCGTCGTCAAAGGTAACCCGGCAGGGAAACTGCCAGGCACTGATGTTGCCGCCGGTGGAGCTCTGCCTGATGACATAGACGTGCAGGATCACGCCCCGGGTCTGCGCTCCTTCCTGCAGCAGCCTCTTGTAGTGGAGCATCGCGCTTCCTCCGGTGATCTCGGATCGCCGCAGCCTAACCGTGCAGCTCGATGTCGATGGTGTGCAGGTAGCCGCCCGCGAGAACACCAAGAGTCCAGTACCGGTAGTGGCTCATCCGCGGCGTCACGCCGATCTCGATGGCCCACAGGTCGGCACCGATCCTTGTCATGGCCGGGCCGACCGGGTGCGGCCTGATGCCCAGTGGCGCGGCGAACACGTACCGCGGCGCCTTGGCACCGACCACGTATGCCTTCACCATGTACGAGTGGCCGATCGTCACCTGGAAGAACCCGTGCCTCCTTGGGACGCCGGCGACGTAGTAGTCGGCCAGCCTGGCACTGCCCCTGACCGTGGTGACGTTGCCCGCCTTGTCGGTCGCGGTGGCAGTCCAGGAGATGCGGGACGGGCGGCGGCGAACCTTCAGCACGCAGTGACCGGCCAGCCCGGACAGGCTGTCGCTGGCCTTGCAGGTGATCAGCGACGGGCCCGGCGCTTCGTAGGTGGCGCCGGCGCGGATTCCAGTCACCCGCACGACAGGCGGGATGCGGTCGATGTTGATCGGAGAGACCGTGACGGTCGCGATGCCGCCGTCGGTGTCATGAATAGTGCGGGTCACCGACTGGGCGGCGCCGTCCCGGCGCAGGGTGACCGGGCCAGGACAAGGCGCCGTCAGCGGGGCCGACCCGGCTAGGCAGGTGAACGTGATCGTCACCGGCGACCGGTACCAGCCGTACCTGGTCTTCGGATGGGCGCTGGTAGCCCTCGCAGTGATCACCGGGTTCGTCGTCGAGGCAGAGCCAGAGGAACCGGTGAACGTGCCGTTGCCGCCGTAACTGGCCGACACCACCTCCGCCCCCGACGAACGGAACGACAGCACGGCGATGCCCTTGGCGGACAGGTTCACCGTGCCGACGCTCGTGCCGTTGACAGCGAACGTGACCGTGCCCGAAGGCTGCCCGGCGCCAGGCGCCACGGCCGCCACGACGGCGGTGAGCCGCCGGGAAGTGACCGTGACCGTCGTCGTGGTGGCAGCCTTGCCGACGACTATGGTGTCCTCGCCCGTGGCCGGGGTGTCCAGGCTAGTGCCCGAGTAGGCGGCGGAGACCTGGTCGGAGCCCACGGCCAGGTCCGTGAGCGGGCCTAGCGGCGCCGTGCCGTCCGAACCGATCTGGACCGGCGCCCCGATCGGCGTCCCGCCGACTGACCACTGGACGGTTCCTGAGGTCACCGGCGCTCCGCCCGCGCTGACTGCCGCAGTGAAAGACACGCCCTGTCCCCAGACCGGGGCAGCCACGTCTGGACTCACGGTCACTGCCGACGTCAGCTTGCTAACCGCGTAGCCGGTGATGCTGTCTGACCCGCTGAAGTAGTTGCCGTCGCCCGAATACGACACCCCGAGCGTGTAGCTGCCAGCGGGCAGCTGCCCGACCGCGCAGGATGCCGTACCCGCGAGCAGGCTCACGCCCGCGCAGCCAGCCGGCGTCGAGCCGGCGACGTCGAACGTCACAGTCCCGGTGGGCTCCGGCCCGCCAGCCACCGCCACTACCGTCGCCGACAAGCTCACGGGGCTGGCCACCGTGGCGCCGGATGCTGGCGAGGCGGACAGCGATACTCCGGGCGCGGCCTGGCCGATATCGATCGCCAGGGCCTCGGTCGCTACCTGCGCCGTAGGCGTGGACGAGTCGGTTACCTGCACGGTGAAGCTGACGTCGCCGGCGGCCTGCGGGGTCCCGGAGATGGTGCCGTCCGTGCTCAGGCTCAGCCCGTTCGGCAGCGAGCCGTTGGCCAGCGTCCAGGAATAGGGCGTCGTTCCGGCGGCGGCGGTCAGGGCGGCCGAGTAGGGCGTGCCAACGGTGCCGCCTGGCAGGCCTGTCGTGGTCACGGCAAGCGCGGTGTACACCAGGGTCACCGAGGCAACCTCGCCGGCTGTGGCCTGCGAGAACGTCGCCCCGGTCACCGAGGTTGCAACGTCGCTTGTCCCGCCGCCCCCGCTGCCCCCGGCGTCGTTGGGCTCGGTGCAGCCGCCGCCACCACCGCCGCCATACCAGCCGGCCCCGCCACCGCCGCCGCCGGTGCCGTCGGTGGAGTCAGAGTCACCACCCGCCCCGCCGGCGCCACCGCCGGTGGCGCCGGCCGCGCCAGGCGCGCCTGTATCACCGCCGATGCAGGCAGCACCGGCCGTTCCGGGCGCCGACTCGGTCGCTCCGCCGCCGCCACCGCCGTCGAACTTGCCCCCGGAGGATGCACCGTTGCCGCCGTCACCGGTGGTACCCGCGTTCCCGGCGGGCCCGCCGAAGTCTCCGGTACCACCGCCGCCACCGGCCACCACCAGCCGGGAGGCCAGGGTGCTGCCCGCCGGGCACGGCTGCCCGCCGGAGGTCGGGCACGTGCGCACGTCCGACTCACCACCGCCGACGCCGCCGTCGGTAAACCCGCTACTTACGCTGCCGCCAGCCCCGCCGAGAACGTCAACCTCGACGAAGAGAACCTGTCCCGGCGTGACGGACAGCGTGCCCGAGGCGACCGCACCGAGGCCACCAGGGGTGCCGCTGCCAAAATCGGCTCCGCCTTGGGCACCGACCGCGGTCGCCGTCACCGAGGTGATACCCGCGGGGACGTCGAACTGGGACTGCCCCTGCGCTGTGTACGTGCAGGTGACTGTTGTCCCTGACTGCGAGCATGCGGCGGGGAGCGCCGGCGCCGCCAGTGCCGTGGAGGCAACTACGGAGCCCGTCGCCACGGTCAGCGCCGCACCGGTCACCACGGCCAACGCGGCACGCGTGATCAGGGTGGGCAAAGGTCTAGTTGTCGGTCGTGACATCGCCGGTCACGCCCTTCTGCCGCGCGGGCATTTCGGAATGGCGAACCAATCTTATGGTTAACGGCCATCCCGCTGCATCAGGCAATAACGAGCCGCATCGGTGATAGGCAGCGATGATCGCGTCCGCGCTCCTGTCGATGTCCTCGCGCGAAGTCGCCCAGCCGGACACGCTCACCCGCATGGCTGGCCGATGCCGCCAGGTAGTAGGGCCGCACCAGCATGTCCCGTCCTGCTGCACGGCACTCACCAGGGCGAGCGTCGCCTCGTCGGTCGCTGCCCGGACGAGCACCTGATTCAGCACGACGTCGTTGAGTACCTCCAGGCCAGCCCGGCGCAGCCGGTCGCTCATCGCCCGGGCGTGATCGCAGCTCCGCACGATCAGGTCGGTCACGCCCTGTCGGCCGAGCGTCCGGAGCACCGCCCACAGTTCCACCTGCCGCGCCCGCTGCGAGGCCTGAGGCGTGTGATGCATCGCCTCGAAGCCCGCATCGGGCGGCAGGTACCCGGCGATCGCCGCGAAGGTGCGCCGCAGGTCCTCGGGCCGGCGGACCATAGCGATCCCGCAGTCATAGGGCACGTTGAGCCACTTGTGCGCGTCGGTTGCCCAGGAGTCGGCACCGTTCAAGCCGCCTGTCAGGTGGGCTCGCGACGGGTCCGCCAGTGCCCAGAGCCCGAAGGCGCCGTCAACGTGAACCCACGCTTCTCGCTCCCGAGCCCACTCGATGATCTCGGGAAAGGGATCGAAGGCGCCGGTATTCACCTCTCCAGCTTGCGCGCAGATCACGGTCGGCCCGGCTATGTCCGCAGGCAACAGCCCAGCCCTCATCCGGCCCTGGCCGTCGGCCGGGACCCAGCGGACCCGTTCCCGTCCTAGCCCTATCAGCCCGAGCGCCCTGATCAATGTGCTGTGAGCGCTTTGCCCGACGACCACTGTCAGCTCCGGCGCTCCGAACAGCCCTTTCGCCTGCACGTCCCAGCCAGCCCGCGCCAGCTGGTTGTCCCGCGCGGCCGCTAGCGCCGCGGTATTGGCCATCGACGCCCCGGTCACGAACACTGCCGCGGTCCCTGCCGGAAGGCCAAGCAGTTCGCCCAGCCACCGGGTCACGACCTGATGCAGGCACGCGGCTACTGGCGACATCACCGGCAAGGCCGCGTTCTGGTCCCAGGCTGACGCCAGCCAGCCCGCGCCCAGCGCGACCGGGTGCGAGCCGCCAGTGACGAACCCGAAATACCGGCCGCCCGTGCTGGCCACCGTCGCCGGGGAACCCGCTTCGTCCAGCAGGGCGAGGGTCGCGGCCGGGTCCCCTGCAGACTCGGGCAACGGCTCGTCGAAGACGGAGAGCCCGGCGAGCGCCACGCCGTCCGGGGCTACCGGACGCTCGTCCAGGCCGGCCAGGTAGTTCCCGGCGCGACTAGCTACTTCTGCAAGCAGCGCCCGCACTTCAGCGGCATCGGCCAACGACACAACCAGCAGTGTCGCAGACGGGACCAGGCCCGCGGCCGGGGCGTCACGTAGATTTGCGGGCTCGGGGAGTAAGCGTTTCAGGGGGCTGGCGGGTTAACGATCGTGAGCAAAGACGAATCCGGGTTCGCCGAGTTCTTCCAGGAGAGCTGGGATCCGTGCGTGCGGGCCGTTGCCGCCAGCACGGGTGACCTGCTGCTCGCCGAGGAGCAGGTTGCCGAGGCATTCGCCCGAGCCTGGACGGCGTGGCGGAAGGTCAGCCGCCATCCGGCACCCCGGGCGTGGATAGTCCGCACCGCGCTCAACGCCGGGGCGTCCTGGTGGCGCAGGCGCTCCCGCGAGTTGCCGCTTGACGGCCATGACGTCGCGGCACCGAGCAAGGGAGCCGCCGGCCTGGATACCGCGCTGCTGGCTGCGGTGCGGCGGCTGCCAGGCCGCCAGCGCGAGGTGGTCGTCCTGCGGGTCTTCCTCGACCTGGACGTCGAGGCGACCGCGAGGGAACTGGGCATCGCGCCGGGCACGGTCCGCGCTCACCTGTCCCGGGCCGTCGCTGCCCTGCGCAGCGAACTCGCCCACGCTAACCCCACGGAGGCCGACCATGTCCCGCACTGACCCGATGACCGACAGCCCGGAGCTGCGCGAACTGCAAGAAGCCATGTCCGGCGTGGCCATGCCCGTACGGCCGCCCCTCGAGGCGATCACGACCAGGGGCCGTTCGCACCGCCGACGTCGGCTCTCTGCGGTGGCTGGCGCGTCAGTGGCCGGCGCAGCCGCCGGCACCGCACTGATACTCGGCCTGACTGGCTTGCTCGGCCACGCCGGCGTGCCCAAGGAGGTCAAGACTGCCTCCTTCATGATCGTCAGCCACGCCAACGGCACCGACACGCTGACCATTAACCCCAGCGAGCTGCTCAACCCATCCCAGCTGGAGGGCGACCTGGCGCAGTACGGCATCCCCGCCGAAGTCACCACCGGCAGCATCTGCACGTCCGATCCCGCCCCAGCCGGGTTCGCGCAGGTAGTGTCGTCCAGTCCGGCTGGGCCTGGCACCGCGACGCCGACTTCAGGTGCGCAGCCCACGATCACCATCGACCCATCGGCCATCCCAGCGGGCACCGAACTCAGCATCGGGGATTTCCAGCTCAGCTCTGGCCCGAACGCAGGCGAGCAGCAGGCCGACTTCGTTCTCATCGACGCCAGCTCCTACACCTGCAGCAGCACCCCGCCAAGTTCAGGGATCCTGCCCAGCGGCTACGGTCCGGACGACGGGATCGGCCTGCTGTACGGCGGCCAGAGCGGGTCATGATCCGCTCGGCGTTGGGGCCAGCCAAGCGTCGCGACCAGCTGAGGGTCGCGGCTAGCTCGGCGAACGCGGAATGCCAGCGAGAGCGAACCTCGGCTGCGTTGCGGTCACGGGGCCTCGAGACCACAAGCTGTTCGCGCAAGGCGACAGGAACTCGTGGCCCCCGAGGTTAAGGTCGCTTCTCGCGCGCCCTGGGCCCAGCAACGTACTCGAGAGCACGCAGGAACCGCTGTCCGAACTCGACCCGCCGCTCTTGCTGACGTAGATCGACCACACGGCGACGGTTGTGGAGGCGTAGGCAGAGGTGATAGTCGCGGAGAAGATGATCTGGATCGGCTGGCCCACGCTGCCTGAGCCCAGGCTCACGTTCAGGTTGCCCTGCCCGTTGACGCCGGGATCGGAGCTGATCGCCGCGGCCAGGTTCCCGAAAGCCTGGGCACTGCGGTGCGAGACGGGCAACCGGAGCTGGCCGCTCTCCTCGTTGAGGAAATGGAAGACGGTCGTGAGGACCTGCGACCGGTACAGATTGCTCGCCGCGTCTTTTTGATCGAAGTAATGCTGGACGGTTCCGCCGACAACGAGCGAAATGCACGCCACTAGCGCTGTGACCAGCCACCAGGATGGCTTAGGCCTGGCTGAGCCAGGCGGCGCGCTGCGGCCCGTGCCTTCGGATCCGGCGTCCAGGACAGGAGTAGCGAACTCGCCTTCCATGCCTCACCGCTTCCTGTTAGTGCTCAGGTCCGCCGTGGTTTCGCCGATCCGGCGCGCACTCGGCAATAGTATTCGACGCACGAGCAAACGCCGCCCGACTAGAAAGCGCCAATTGCTGGCCGCCGCATCCGGCATCGGGTAGCCGCGACGCAAGGAGACGGAAATCGCTGACCAAGTGATTGACCAGGTGATCGAGCGTCGCTGGGCTGAGGAACAAGCCCTGCTCGGACTCGCCAGGGACACGCCAGCAGCGACCTTCGCGACTGGCGGACTCGGCGCTCTGGCGGTGCGGCCGACGGTCCGGGTAGTCGTCCTGCCACGCGACCCCTCGATCCTGGCCGTCCCCGTGCAGGATCCAGGTGGCATCGTCCCGCCTTACCTGACCATGCCTGGCGGCGAGCAGTCACCGGGCAACGGAGTGATCCGCGGCACGTCCGCAGGGTATGTCGGCTACCCAGACCCGGGAAAGGGCAACCCGTGGCCTCGGTACGTCGCGATCCGATGGCACGGCGGCGTAGACGTGTACCTCGGGTTGCTCGGCGGTCAGGAGGCGGACGAGCAGCGGGAGCTGCCCAGGCTGATCTGGCTGCGGCGCAGCATCGCGTGGGCCTGGGGTGCGTTCACCTTCCAGCAGAAGGTGGCACGCCGCTATAGCATCGCCGGGCCGTTCCGCGCGATCGTCGCGGTGGCTGACACGACCGGCGCTGCGCTCGCCGACCTGGGCACGGGCTGGGCAGAGCCGGGCGGACCAGGCTCGCCGAAGACCCCCAATGCCGTTGAGCCGCAGCTCCTGCTGGTCGAGGACTTGCCCGAATGGCCTGATGCCGACGGCGCTGAGGCACTGGCGATGCGATTCGGCGCCAGGCTCGACCTGGCGTTCGGCGGATCCGGCAAGCGCCACCTGGACAAGAGCGGCCCCGACGCGGGCCAGTTCAGGCCACCGCACTTCTAGGCACCGCCCCAGCTGGTGGCGGTGCGTTCTGGCAGGCCATGCGGCAGGCCACCGCGCCGAGAAGCTCGGCACCGAAACCCGCCACGACGCCGTCCTGGACATTACTCAGTCAGTGGACGATTCTCACGCGGCTGCCGCGTGAGAATCGTCCACTGACTGAAAGGCGTCCGGCATGGCTGGCCGACGCACGCATTTCAGCCGCCAGCGCTCTCCGGTCGGGCGTCGTTGGCCAGGACATCCAGGATCGGCTGACCGTATTTGGCCAGTTTGGCTTCGCCGATGCCGTTGATCCTGGCGAGATCGGCCAGGGAGCCTGGCGACCGCGCAGCGATCTCACGCAGGGTCGAATCGTGGAAGATCACGTAAGCGGGGACTCCCTGGTCCCTGGCCGCAGTCGCGCGCCAGGCCCTGAGCCGCTCGAACACGCCAGCCGCCTCGGCCGACAGCCCTGTCCCCGCAGCCAGGTCACCAGCCGAGCCGGCACCAGCCCGGCCGGGCTGCCCGGTCCCGGCACCGGCCGCCCGGCTGGCTCGAGCTGCCTTCGCGGGCGCCTGATCCTGCCGTAGCAGTACCTTGCGCTGGCCAGTCAGCACGGCACTGCTGTCCGGCGTCAGGCCAAGCGTGCCGTAGTCGCCCGTGACCGCGAGCAGTCCCTGCGCGAGCAACTGCCTGATCACGCCGCGCCACTCGCTCTCGCGCAACTCGCCGCCGATTCCGAACACGCTCAGCGACGCGTGGTCATTCTCCAGAACCTTCGGCGTCTTGCGGCCGAGGAGTATGTCGATCACCTGGCCGGCCCCGTACCGCTGGCGCCGCTCGCGCTGCAGCCGCACCACTGCCGACAGCAGCTTTTGCGCGGCGATCGTGCCGTCCCAGGTCTGCGCTGGCGACAGGCACGTGTCGCAGTTGCCGCACGACCCTGCGGGCTCGCCGAAATAGTTGAGCAGCTGGGAACGCCTGCACTCCACGGTCTCGCACAGCGCGAGCATCGCGTCCAGATGCTGGGACATCCTGCGCCGGTGCGCGGCATCGCCCTCGGAGGTGTCGATCAGCTTGCGCTGCAGCACCACGTCGGCGAGACCGTAGCCGAGCCATGCGGTGGCGGGCAGCCCGTCCCGGCCCGCCCGGCCCGTCTCCTGGTAGTAACCCTCGACCGACCTCGGAAGATCCAGATGCGCAACGAAGCGCACGTCCGGCTTGTCGATGCCCATGCCGAACGCGATCGTGGCGACGATAACCAGCCCGTCCTCGCGCAGGAACCTGGCCTGGTGGGCGGTCCTGGTCGCGGTGTCAAGCCCGGCGTGATACGGCAGGGCCGTGATACCGCTGCGGCACAAGAACTCGGCCGTCTTCTCGGTCGATGCTCGGGACAGGCAGTACACGATTCCGGCGTCACCATGATGCTCGGCGCGCAGCAGCGTCAGGAGCTGCTTGTGCGGCTCGGTCTTGGGCTCGATCCGGTACCTGATGTTCGGCCGGTCGAAGCTGGCCAGGAACTCCCGCGCCGAGCCGAGTTCGAGCCTGCTGACGATCTCTGACCTTGTCGCCTTGGTCGCCGTCGCAGTCAGGGCGATTCGCGGCACTGACGGCCACCGCTCGTGCAGGGCCGACAGCGCCAGATAGTCGGGCCTGAAGTCATGACCCCACTGGGACACGCAGTGCGCCTCGTCGATCGCGAACAGCGAGATCTTCCCCGAGTCGAGCAGCCGCATGGCGGACTCGGACTGCAGCCGCTCAGGCGCCAGGTACAGCAGGTCGAGATCGCCAGCCAGGAACTCAGATTCGACCGCGCGGCGCTGCCGCGAGTCCTGGGTCGAATTGAGGAAGCCGGCCCGGACCCCCAGCGCGCGAAGCGCATCCACCTGATCCTGCATCAGGGCGATCAGCGGCGAGATGACCACGCCGACCCCGGGCCGGACCATCGCGGGAATCTGGTAGCACAGCGACTTGCCGCCTCCGGTCGGCATCAGGACCAGCGCGTCACCGCCGCCGATGACGTGCTCGATGGCCTCGCGCTGGAAGCCGCGGTAGGAGTCGTAGCCGAAGACCCGCCGGAGCACCGCAGTTGCCGGGGAATAGTCGGGTCCGGCGCCTGGCGATGACATCGCGCCAGTCTAGGCTCCACCACCCCGCGGACGCCGGCCGATAGACGTGGTGATCATGAGCGCGATAATTCTGGCCAGACCGGATTCCGT
>JASHXW010000206.1 GCA_030043395.1 Streptosporangiaceae bacterium | reverse complement strand
TCAGGCCTCGACGACGCGGTCTTCACCTGCTTCGCGCCCTCGAGCAACCCGCAGATCGCTGTCGGCGTCATCGTCAAGGGTGGCGGCTTCGGCGCGGCCGCGGCGGCCCCGATCGCGGTGAAGATTATCCAGGCATACCTGGGGCAGCATTGACGGCCCCGGCAGCGGACGACCCTGACGGCAAAGTCGCCATCGGGGCAGCACTCAAAACATTTCTCAGAACGACCCCCCGTGGCTCGTCTCACGGGGCAAGCCAGTCGGACCACCACGATGCAGGACGGAAGACGTAAGTGCGAGACATGACACAGCCCAGGCTGCTCGGCGGCCGCTACGAGCTCGACGGCATCGTCGGCCGCGGCGGCATGGCCGAGGTCTACCGTGCACGTGACCTTCGCCTCGATCGGATCGTCGCGGTCAAGACGCTGCGCGAGGACCTCGCCAGGGACCAGACGTTCCAGGCCAGGTTCCGGCGCGAGGCGCAGTCAGCGGCGTCGCTGAACCATCCGTCCATCGTCGCTGTATACGACACAGGCGAGGACAACTCGGGAAACTCCCACGTCCCGTTCATCGTCATGGAGTATGTCGACGGCCGGACCATCCGGGACCTGCTCCGCGACGACCGGCGGCTGCTGCCCGAGCGGGCGCTGGAGATCACCGACGGCGTGCTGCGCGCGCTGGACTACAGCCACAGGGCCGGGATCGTGCACCGGGACATCAAGCCCGGCAACGTGATGCTGAACCGGCAAGGCGAGATCAAGGTGATGGACTTCGGCATCGCCCGGGCGGTCGCCGACACTCAGGCCACGATGACCCAGACCGCGCAGGTCATCGGCACGGCGCAGTACCTCTCGCCGGAGCAGGCCAGGGGTGAGCGGGTGGACTCGCGGTCGGACCTGTACTCGGTCGGCTGCCTGCTCTACGAGCTGCTGACGGGACGGCCGCCGTTCACCGGGGACTCCCCGGTCGCGATCGCCTACCAGCACGTCAGGGAGAACCCGGTCCCGCCCTCGCGGGTGGACCCCGACCTGCCGCGCTGGGCGGACCCCATCGTGCTGCGGGCCATGGAGAAGGACCCGGCCGACCGGTACCAGACAGCGGCCGAGATGCGCAGCGACATCCAGCGGGCGCTGTCCGGCTTCCCGGTCGCGGGGCCCCCCATGCCGCAGGCCGCTGCCTACGCCGGGGCAGGGACCAGGCGGATGGAGCCGATGACCGGCACCCAGATGCAGGGACAGACCGGTGGGATCCCGCCGTACGAGTACGGCACCCAGGACGGCGCGCAGCGCGGCTCCCGCCGTCGCAAGCGGGCCGTCTGGCCGTGGGTGACAGCCGCGCTGGCGCTCATCGCGGTCGCCGCGGTCATCCTGGTCTACGAAGTGATTACCAAGGGCTCAACCGGCACGGCCGTCCCCAACGTCGTCGGCAAGTCGGTGGCGTCAGCCGAGAGCCAGCTGAGAAGTGCCGGGTTCAAGTGGACCACGAAGACGGCACCGTCGAGCTCGCAGCCGCTGGACAGGGTTTACAAGACATCGCCGACGGCCGGATCGCTCGAATCCAAGGGCACCAAGATCACGCTCTTCTACTACGTGGCGCCGGGCAAGAAGCCGATCCCGCAGGTGGCGGGCGACACCGTGGCACAGGCGACTGCTGCGCTCAGCAAGGCCGGGTTCACGAACGTGACGACCACCAGCGTCCTGAGCACCACCGTGCGGCCCAACCACGTCGTGGGGACGACTCCCGCCTACGGCCGGAGCGTCTCGCCAACCACGCAGATCGTCCTGCGCGTGTCTGAAGGCGGAGTGCGGGTTCCGTTCCTGCTCTCCGATACGCGGTCCCAAGCTGAGGCCACCCTGGGATCGGTGAACCTTGGCGCGATCTTCGTCACGAACCAGGCTCCCCCCGCCGGGTCGAACTTCGCTCCGGGAACCGTCTGGAAGACCTCGCCAGGCCAGGGCAAGCTCGTGGCGGCCAACAGCGCGGTGACGGTTTACCTGACGCCAGGCTCGCCGTCGCCGTCGCCGTCGAGCTCGTCACCGAGCCCGTCGACAAGCCCGTCGCCGACTATCTCGACGTCGCCGCCGCCCATCGCGCCCAGGCAGTGATCACCCCGAGAGCGAGGACGGACTAGGGACCTGCCGGACCCACTACGCTAACGACCAAGGTCGCGCGCTCGCCGCGCGCCGACAGTTGACCAGGAGAATCACCATGCCCAAGTCCAAAGTCAGGAAGAAGGCGGTCTACACCCCGCCGCAGCGTTCCACCAAGGCCAAGGTCAGCCCGAGCTGGCTGGCGCCGACCATGGTCGCCTGCCTGATACTCGGCCTGGCGTGGATCGCCACGTTCTACGTGAGCGGGCAAAGCCTGCCTATCCATCCTTTGCACCAGTGGAACCTCGTCATCGGGTTCGCGCTGATCGTCGGAGGCGTCATGCTCGCCACCAGGTGGCGGTAACAGCCGCGAGCTTGCCCGGATCCCGGACGCCTGCACGCGTGCGCCGGGTGCAGGCGTCCGAGTTGATCGGCTGGCACATTCACCGTTCATGAACGGGACTAGATGCGGAAGGTGACGGTGTGCCAGAGCTGCTGGTCCCGTAGCACCACCGCGACGATAAGAAGCGCGACGAGGCCAACGGTCGCGCCGATCTGGATCAGGTTCCGGTTGGCTCGCGGCGCATAGGCGTACGCGGCCGTCAGGGCCGCACCGCACACCAGACCCCCGATATGCCCCTGCCACGCGATTCCGGGTATCGCGAAGCTGATCACGAGGTTGATCACGATCAGCCCGATGATCATCCTGGCGTCCAGCCGCAGGCGCCTCGCGACCACGAACCACGCGCCGAAGAGGCCGAAGATCGCGCCTGAGGCGCCTATCGCAGCCTGGTTAGGCGCGGCCAGCACGTAGAAGAGCACCGAGCCGCCGAGCGCGCTGACCAGGTACACGCTCAGGAACCTGCCCCGGCCGAGCAGGCGCTCGAGCGCAGGGCCGACGACGTACAGTGCCCACATGTTGAACACGATGTGCAGGATTCCGATGCCATCGCCCGGCGGCTCGTGCAGGAACGCGCTGGAGATCAGCCGGTACCAGTCACCCACGGCCATGCCGACGACCTCGTGCAAGGTCCCGTCGTACGCCCCGCCGATCATCTGCCCGTAGTCGACCGACCTGGGGTAGACCAGCTCGACGAGGTAGATCAGCACGTTCAGGCCGATCAGCGACCACGTGACGAGCGGCCGGTCGATAACCTTCCCGCCGAACGGGGCGGTGCCCTGCCTAGTGCCCCGGTTGGCTCCCCTGATGCAGTCCAGGCATTGCTGGCCAACAGCGGCTGAGCGCAGGCAGTCAGGGCAGGCGTGCCGCCCGCACCTGACGCAAGACACGTAGGTCTCTCTGCCTGGGTGCCGGTAACACCGTGGAGTGGACTGCACTCCCTGGTCTGTGCTGGGGCCTGGGGGGGTGGCCATGATGTCAGCTGCCAGCACCCGCCGGTGCGCCGTCGTCGCTGATCTCGACAGACTCGAGCACGACGTCATCGACGGGCTTGTCGTTCCTGCCCGTCGGCACCTTGCTGATCGTCTCCACGATCTCCTTGCCGGAGATCACCTCACCGAAGATCGTGTGCTTGCCGGTGAGCCAGGGCGTCGGAACCGTGGTGATGAAGAACTGGGAGCCGTTGGTGCCAGGTCCGGCGTTCGCCATCGCGAGCAGGTACGGCCGGTCGAACACCAGGTCCGGGTGGATCTCGTCGCCGAACTTGTAGCCGGGGCCGCCGGTACCCGTGCCGAGCGGGTCGCCGCCTTGGATCATGAAGTCTGGTATGACCCGGTGGAAGATGGTTCCGTCGTACAGCTTGGTCGCAGCCTTGCGCCTAGTCCGCGGGTCGGACCACTCCCGGCTGCCTTCGGCCAGCTCGACGAAGTTCTGCACCGTCTTGGGCGCCTGGTCAGGAAATAGCCGCACGATCACGGTGCCGCGGTTGGTCCGCAGCGTCGCCTTCAGTTCACTAGTCATACCGAAATCCTGCCACGCTCGCGTGCCTGGTCGCGCACTCACGTCCTCGCCGGAAAGCATGCGATCTCTGCAGCATATGCGCGCCGAGGATGACCAGCGCCGCACGTAACACTGACATAGCGGCTCTCAGCGTGGTTGATGAGGCCCGAGCGGGGAAACTCACGGTGAACGACACTCACCTGGGAGGACATCCGCTATGACCAGGAACCAGTCCGCCGCGTCGCCCACCGACCTGCAGTTGCGCGCGAGAAAGCTCGCCGTGCAGGCGTCGAAGCTGGCTGACCAGGCCGGTCCGACGACGCAGAAGTTCGCCATGACGGCCAAGCAGGGAGCCGGCAATACGGCCGAGTGGGCCAAGCCGCACGTAGATCGCGCCCGCGCCTGGATGGCAGTCCAGGCATCGAACGGCAGCGTCTCTGTACAGGAGCAGCTGGCCCCGACCATCGCCGCCATGCTGTCGTCAGCCGCGGTCAAGCTTGACCCGCCTAAGGCCAAGGCCCGCCGCTGGCCGAAGATCCTCGCCGGGATCTCGCTGCTAGGTGCGGGCGCCGCCGCGGCGGCCGCGGTCTCCATGCGAAGCAAGCAGGGTTCTCAGTACCCCTTCGTGACAACGTGGCGCGGCGGCGGTTCTACGACGGCGCAGTCGTCCGCGGTGCTCAACCCGAGCGCTGAGCAAGGCAGCACTGCCACATCGTCCGGCGATCAGCGAGAGACGAGCGCCGCAGGCTACCCCGGCGGTCAGCAAGCGGAGAAGAAGGCGCAGAACTCAGGCGCCAAGCAAGGCAGCACCGCCGAGCAGTACCGGAGCACCTGGGCAAGCTAGCGCGCCAGCGGTTCGACACCCGGGCGGCTGTCGGAGTCATCGGGCAGAATCGGGCATGTGCTGCTCTGTGAGGTTGCCACCACGTCGGCCGCTGTGGCGCGGACGACCGGCCGGCTGGACAAGATCAACCAGATCGCCGAGCTTCTTGCCCGCACCCCGGCGGCCGAGGTCCCGATCGCTGTGGCGTTCCTGTCCGGGGAGCTCACGCAGCGCCAGATCGGCGTCGGCTACGCGGCGCTGATCGGCCTGCCTGGCCCAGGCCCGGCTACCCAGGGCGAGCGAGCACTAGCCGCGGAGGTCGCCGCACCAGCGGCGGGGTCTGGGGCACAGGACTCGCCTGCTGCACCGGCGACGGAGGTCGCCACCGCGCTGGAGGAGTCAGCAGGACAGGACGCACCCGGTGAACCCGTGCTGACGCTCGCGGAGACCGACGCTGTCTTCGCCCAGATCGGCACGCTCGCCGGTCCTGGGTCGCAGGCCAGGCGGCGTTCGCTGCTTGCCGGCCTCGTCGGCCGGGCTACCAACGGCGAGCGGCAG
>JASHXW010000205.1 GCA_030043395.1 Streptosporangiaceae bacterium | reverse complement strand
GGGCGCCGCCGCCCGGGAATCGGGCCGCGGCGGCCGGGGCGAGCAGCTCACACTGACCGGATCGAGCTCGTCCAGCTACACGCTGCCGCCGTCGGCCCTGCTGCGGCCAGGCACCACGCACAAGGCCCGCACCAGGGCCAATGACGTCGTCGTCGACGCGCTGACCAGCGTGCTCGAGCAGTTCGAGGTGGACGCCCAGGTCACTGGCTTCAGCAGGGGGCCGACCGTGACCAGGTACGCGATCGAGCTCGGGCCGGCGGTCAAGGTGGAGCGGGTTACGGCCCTGTCCAAGAACATCGCCTACGCGGTCAAGAGCGCGGACGTGCGGATCCTGTCGCCCATCCCCGGCAAGTCGGCGATCGGCATCGAGATACCCAACGCGGACCGTGAGATCGTCAGCCTCGGTGACGTGCTCAGGTCGCCGGTGGCCGAGGGCGACCACCATCCGATGGTCGTCGGCCTCGGCAAGGACGTCGAGGGGCGCACCGTGGTAGCGAACCTCGCAAAGATGCCTCATATTCTCATAGCGGGCGCTACTGGAAGCGGCAAGAGCACGTGCATCAACGGCGTGATCACCTCCATCCTCCTGCGGGCGAACCCGGACGAAGTCCGGATGATCTTGATCGACCCGAAGCGGGTCGAGCTGACCGGCTACCAGGGCATCCCGCACCTGATCACCCAGATCATCACCAACCCCAAGCGCGCCGCGGACGCCTTGGAATGGGTCGTGGGCGAGATGGACCGCCGCTACGACGACCTCGCGGCTTCGGGGTTCCGGCACATGGACGACTTCAACAAGGCGGTCAGGGCCGGCAAGGTGACCGCGCCACCAGGCAGCGAGCGCGAGTACGTGCCGTACCCGTACCTGCTGGTGATCGTGGACGAGCTCGCTGACCTGATGATGGTCGCTCCCCGGGACGTCGAGGACGCCGTCGTGCGGATCACGCAGCTTGCCCGCGCGGCTGGCATCCACCTGGTGCTCGCCACGCAGCGGCCGAGCGTGGACGTCGTCACCGGGCTGATCAAGGCCAACGTCCCGTCCAGGCTGGCGTTCGCGACGTCCAGCCTGACCGATAGCCGCGTCATCCTGGACCAGCCTGGCGCGGAGAAGCTCATCGGCCAGGGCGATGCGCTGTTCCTCCCGATGGGCGCGAGCAAGCCGATCAGGCTGCAGAACGCGTACGTGACGGAGAAGGAGATCCGCGAGATCGTCGCGCACTGCAAGCGGCAGGCGCAGCCGGAGTACCGGGAGGACGTCACGATTGCCGAGGGAAGGCAGCGTGAGGTCGATGCGGACATAGGGGACGACCTTGGCGACCTGCTCCGGGCAGCCGAGCTGGTGGTCAGCACGCAGTTCGGCTCGACGTCGATGCTGCAGCGCAAGCTCCGAGTCGGCTTCGCGAAGGCGGGTCGCCTGATGGACCTGCTGGAGAGCCGGGGAGTCGTCGGCCCGAGCGAGGGGTCGAAGGCGCGCGACGTCCTGGTCCGGCCGGACGATCTCCCTGAGCTGCTTGATTCCCTGCAGGGCAAGTAAGAACAGAGGCGCTCGCCGCCGCATGTCCCCTTTCGCCTGCTCACGGGCTCTAGCCGACGAAAGGTCAACCGAACCGGGGGTGTTGGCTGGCCGCTGCCTGGGCATGAGGGGGTGGGGATTGCGTTAATCCGAAAATTGGCGTTTGGCATTGACAGGGATGCCCGCTCCCGATCATGGCAGAGCGTAGTCAGATGTCTACACTGGGTGACCAGCGTGTCTGCCGGGGAACAGGGC
Source organism: Streptosporangiaceae bacterium (assembly GCA_030043395.1). The sequence continues at coordinate 2,683 of JASHXW010000205.1, read as the reverse complement.
ACCTGGGGATCGCAGCGATGTGCCCGGACCTGGCAAGCAGTCGCCATTGAAAAAAGCCATGGAGGGGTGGCGTGAGCATCGGTGACGCGCTGGCGGAAGGACGCCGCCAGGCCGGCCTTACCGTCACGCAGGTGAGTCAGCGCACATGCATCAGGGAGACGATCATCCGCAGCATCGAGCGCGGTGACTTCTCCGGCTGCGGCGGCGACTTCTACGCGCGCGGCCACATTCGCAGCATCGCCAGCGCTGTCGGGCTGAATCCGGAGCCGCTGATCGACCAGTACGACGCCACGATGGGCGCGCCGCGGGCGATCAGCGCGGCCGACGTGTTCCAGCCCGTGACACCGGTCAAGCTGAAGGAACGGCGACGGCCGAACTGGACTGCCGCCATGGCGGTGGCCCTCGTCGTCCTGGTCGGGGCCTTCTTCGGCTACCACCACTTCCACCACACCACGCCGACGACTCCGGCTAGCCAGGACTCGAAGATCCACCAGACCGGCGCGGACAGCAACGGCAGCAAGCCGAAGCCATCGGCATCCGGGTCGCCTGCGGCGTTGCACACGGGCCCGAAGCACCTGCACATCACGCTGACCGCGACGCGGGACTGCTGGGTCCAGCTCAGCTCAGCGTCGTCAGGCGCGACCATCTTCGCCGGAACTGTCTACGCCGGCACGTCGATGAACTGGAACGAGAGGCATGCCGTGCGGATGACTCTCGGCAACCCGGCCGGGGTGAAGGTACTCGCGAACGGCAGGAGCCAGGTGCCAGCCGGCACGGTGAGCATGATCACGCTCAACTTGCATCCGAGCTCGAGCTAGGCCGGCCGGGACCAGCACGGGTGCTGCCCGGCGGCCGTCGCAGGCCGCCGGTTACCGTAGTCTGCCGGTGTGCCACCGAGCAGTTCCATCCCGTCACCCACCAGGCGATCTGTGCGCCTGGTGACGCTCGGCTGCGCGCGCAACGAGGTTGACTCCGAGGAGCTTGCCGCGCGGCTGGAAGCTGGCGGCTGGGAGCTGACCGAGGACGACGGCCACGCGGACGTCGTGATGGTCAACACCTGCGGCTTCATCCAGGCCGCCAAGCAGGAGTCGATCGACGAGCTGCTCACAGCCGCCGAGTCCGGTGCGGCCGTGGTAGCCGCCGGGTGCCTGGCCGAGCGCTACGGGGCCGATCTGGCAGGCGCGCTGCCCGAGGCCCAGGTGCTGAGCTTCGACGACTACGCCGACATCGCCGGCCGTCTTGACGAGGTAGTCGCTGGCAAGCGCTGGGAAGCGCACCAGCCGCGGGACCGCAGGACCCTGCTGCCGATCTCCCCGGCGAGCCGGCCTGGTGCGAGCGGCCATGTGCCAGGGCACTCCGGCGCTGCCACGATCGCTGACCTGCCGGAGGGGCTGGGCCCTGCGTCAGGCCCGCGGGTGCTGCGTCGCCGGCTGGGCGAGGGCGTTGTCGCGCCGCTCAAGATCGCTTCGGGCTGCGATCGCCGCTGCAGCTTCTGCGCGATCCCGGCGTTCCGCGGCGCCTTCATCTCCCGGCCGCCGCTCGACCTGATCACCGAGGCTGGCTGGCTCGCGGATCACGGCGCGCGTGAGCTGCTGCTCGTGAGCGAGAACTCTACTTCCTACGGCAAGGACCTCGGCGACCTGCGCCTGCTCGAGAAGCTGCTCCCGCAGCTCGCCGCCGTTCCCGGAGTCCACCGGGTCAGGGTCAGCTACCTGCAGCCAGCCGAGGTCAGGCCCGGGCTGATCGAGGTGATCGCCTCGACCCCTGGCGTGGCGCCGTACTTCGACCTGTCGTTCCAGCACGCGAGCGGGAACGTCCTGCGGGCGATGCGGCGGTTCGGCGACCGCGAGCGGTTCTGCTCCCTGATCGGCCAGATCAGGGAGCTGGTTCCGCAGGCCGGCATCCGGTCCAACTTCATCGTCGGGTTCCCGGGCGAGACCGAGGCCGACCTCGCCGAACTCGAGCGCTTCCTGGTGCAGGCACGCCTGGACGCCATCGGGATCTTCGGCTACTCCGATGAAGACGGGACGCAGGCCGCGACGCTGCCCGGACAGCTTCCCGCGCAGGAGATCGCTGACCGGGTCGAGCAGCTGGCAGCACTGGCCGACGAGCTGATGGACCAGCGGGCAGCCGACCGGATCGGCGAGATCCACGAGGTGCTGGTCGAGGAACTGATCGCGGAGCCAGGCGCCAGCGCGGCCGCGAGCGAGGGCTGGCGGTATGGCGGCCGCGGCGCTCACCAGGCGCCCGAGGTCGACGGGTCGACGGAGGTCCGCTCGCCCGTCCCGCTGGCCGTTGGTGATCTTGCCCGAGTTCGGGTATCAGCCTCAGAGGGGGTGGACCTGGTGGCGGATCTGATCGACGCTAGCGAACGCGAGCGTCCCGGCCCGCCGCAGGCCATTGACTAGCGCCGACAGCAGTAGCTCGCCGGCGAGCACGAAGCTGCTCAACCTCCCGAACGGGCTGACGGTCTTGCGGCTTGCGCTTGTCCCGGTGTTCGTGGCGTCCCTGGTGGCAGGCACGCCCGCCTGGCGGGTCACCGCCTTCTTCGTGTTCGGCGTGGCCTGCTTCACCGACCTGCTCGACGGCGAGCTGGCCAGGCGAAGCGGGATGGTCACCGACTTCGGCAAGATCGCCGACCCGATCGCGGACAAGGCACTGACTGGCTCGGCGCTGGTCACGC